>JABDJB010000064.1 GCA_013003425.1 Gammaproteobacteria bacterium
GCTCACAAATCAAACTGCCGGCAATATCGTGCGTATCGCGGCGCCGACGGTGCAGTTGCTGCCCGGCTCCAACGAAGCCGGCAACTTTGGTGCCACGTCGCAGCCGGTCATCACCGAGATGCAATGGAACGACAGCGGCCAGCTGCTGGCGACCATCGACGCGGAAGGCAATGTTGTTGCCAACAGCTACTACCCGGCCAACGATCCCGACGGCGATGGCGTTCCGAGTGTCACTCCGCTGGGCGATCCAGGCACCGCTGCAACCGGTTACGTGGAAACGTCAACTCGCGATGCCGCCAATTCGCCCCGACGCACCAGCCCGGTACCGCCGGTGCAGCTCGAGACGCACTTCAGCTACGACGCGGTCGGCAACATCATCGCCACACGTAATCCACGTGGCGTGGTGACAACCGTCGAGGTCAACCAGCTCAACGAACCGGTGGTGATCACCCGCGGCGCTGATGTGACCGAGGCCGCCGCCTCGGGCCAGCTGATCACGGGAGAGGCACCGTTCGCCTACCAGCTGCGCAACACCTACGATTACAATGGCCGGGTGATCCTGCGCGAGATCGAGAACCGCGACGGTAACACCGCTGGCGTAGGCGGATTTGTCGGGTACGGCTTTACCTACGACATACTCAACCGCCTGGTGACCAGGACCGTTGAGATTGACAGTGACACCACCCTGGTTACCCAGTACCGCTACGACGCCAACGAGAACCTGGTGTCGGTCACTCAGCCTGAAGGCAATGAGACCCGCAGCGTTTACGACGAACGAGACCTGTTGTTCACGGCCACCCGCGGTTTCGGCTCGCCCGATACATCGACCACACAGCGTGACTACGACCTCAACGGCAACCCGGAGCGCTTCATCGATGCCGCCGACAACGACGGCGACAGTGATCCGGAGCAGACCATCACTGCCTACGACGGTTTCGACCGGGTGATCCAGGTGACCGACGCGCTGGGAAACTTCATACAGACCAGCTACGACCCGGCTTCGAACGCTGTACAGCAGCAGGTTTTCGGTCACCCTCCGGATTCGCCCGGTAGCGCGCCAACTCCGCTGCGCGATACGCGTACCGCCCACGATGAGCTGAACCGGGTCTTCCAGACGGACCAGGCGCTGTTTCTCGCAGCCGGCTATACCACGCTCAACCCGGTCAACCTTCTCGACGACAACAGCGACGGCTTTGTCACGGACCGCTTTGAATATGACGCGCTGTCGCGGCCAACCTTCCGGGTGGAAGACGACGGCGAAGTCACACAGACGGTCTACGACGGCGCCAGCCGGATGATCTCCACCATCGATGCGCTCGGCAACCGCACTGATATGCAGTACGACCAGAACTCCAATGTAGTACTGAGCAGCAGCGTCGAGCTGTCACCCGAAGCGCTGGTACCCGATGAGACGTTTACCACGCGTAATGTCTACGACCAGCTCGACCGCCTCGTGCGCACCACCGACAACATCGGCCAGACCAGCTATTACAGCTACGACTCGCGCGACAACCTGATCGACAGCCGCGACGCGCAGGCCGCGACGCTGCCCGACCCGCTGGGTGTCTTTCCTGGCGACATCAATGTTCCGGGCAACTCGACAACGTATGTGTATGACGGGCTCGACCGGCGCATCCAGGCCATCTATGACCTGCGTGTGGGAGGCAGCGGCGACGGCGCGCTGGATACTTCGAACCCCGCCAACCCGGATGGCCAGGTAACCCGCGGCTACACTTACGATGGCAACTCACGGCTGACAGGCATGAGCGACGACAAAGGTAATACAACGTCGTTCGGCTACGATGCGCTGGACCGGCGCATTTCGCAGGCGAATGCCGATTTGACCGCGCATGCCTACAGCTATGACGGCGACGACAACCTGGTACAAAGCGTCGACCCGAACGCCTCGGTGGTGATCAATACCTACGATGCCATCAACCGGCTGGTGCAGGTGGACATCAGCCGCGGCAGTGGCGTGGCTGGCACCACGCGACAGACTTATTCTTATGACGGACTGTCGCGGCTGACCGCCAGCAGTGATGACAACGGGGATGCAGGCACCCTGCTGCAGCAGACCGAACTGGTTTACGACTCGCTGTCACGCGTGCTGGAAGAACGCCAGAACGGCAAACCCGTTTCGCGCACCTTTTCCGGTGACGGCGACAAGCTCAGCTGCACCTATCCCGGCGGGCGGACTCTCACCCACACCTACGATGCCATCGACCGGGTCAAACTGACCAGCGATGGAGGCGGTCTGATCACCGACAGCAACTGGATCGGGCCCGGCTACCGCGAACTGCGCCGGCTGGCAGGTAACGGCACATCGCTGAGCTATCTCGATGAGACTGATTCGATCGATGTCGGTTATGACGGCATCAAGCGGGTTGTAGCGCAGCAGTGCCTGCTGGCCGACGGCACCACGGCTTTCATGGACCGCGGCTATGACTACAACCGCGCCAACCAGCGCCTCAGTGAGCATCGCTTCGACGATGGCAATCTCAGCGACGAATACGTCTATGACTCGCTTTACCGCATCACGACGACCCGGCTGGACCAGGCCGGCATGCGCGGTCCCGGGGCAACGCGTGGCGTCGATGAGATCACCTACCAGCTCGACGGCGTCGGCAACCGCACTGAGGTGATCGCGACGGTCGACCCGACCATCGTCGATATCGATGGCGACGGCCTGGTCGGCGCTGCTGACAACTGCCTCGAAGTGGCAAATCCGGACCAGCGTGACACTGACAGCGACGGCTATGGCAATCTCTGCGATGGCGACGTCGACAACAGCGGCGCAGTCGATCTGCAGGACCTGGCGATATTCCGCATATTTTTCCTGAGCCCGGGTGACCTCGACACCGATCTCAACGGTGACGGCTCCACGGACCTGCTCGATCTCGCCATCCTGCGGGCACTGTTCCTGAAAGCGCCCGGCCCGTCCGGTGCCGCCGGCCCCGGCATTGCAGGTCCGCTGGTCGATAGCTACACCAGCAACGAGATGAACGAATACGACGAGATCACAGGCGCTACGCGCACGCACGACGAAAATGGCAATTTGCTAACCGATGGCACGCGGACATTCAGCTACGATTATCGCGATCGATTGGTCAGCGTCAGTGACGGCAGCCGTGGGCCACTCAGTAATTATCTTTATTACGCCGACAACCGCCGCGCCGCGAAAGACGCCGGCGGTGCCACGACCAGCTATTACTACTACGGCTGGCAGCCCGTCGAGGAACGCAATGCGGCCGACCAGACGATCATCACCTACGTGTGGGGGCCAGGCGATATTGACGAGCTGGTGCAGTTCGAACGCTCGACCATTCATCCGCTCGGCGCCGGCACGTTCTTTGCTCATCAAAACGTCCGGTCTGACGTAGTGTCGCTGACCGATGCCGCCGGTAACCTCGCCGAAACTTATCGTTACGACGACTTCGGCAATGTCGAGGCGCCGTCGGCGCTGGGCAATGAGTTCCTGTTCCAGGGCCGCCGCTTTGACGCCGACACCGGTCTCTATTACTTCCGCAACCGCTATCACGATCCGGTCACCGGGCGGTTCCTGCAGCGGGATCCTGTTTCCTCAGATCTGGACCTCGGAAATCGTTATGCCTTCGTCGCCAATCAACCAGCATCACTTCGCGATCCGTTAGGTTTAGACCCGGAGTTTTATGATCCTGATCGCGAGCTTACAAGCCGATACGCAGATTTTGCACTGTCAGAAGCTGGAGATGAAGTGACTGAAAAAGCCCTCACAAAAGTGGGGGAATCATTAGGCCAAGCCATAGGTAGAAAAGTAAAGAAAAAAATACAAGGGAAAATCATTGGCGGTGCGGCAACCGGTGGCCTATATGCTATCTATGATTTCGTCAATGATGCAGCGGAGGCCTCTAAGCAGTATCGTGAACTGGCTGTTTCAACGTATTACGATTATATCTCAGCCAGCGATCCTGAATGGGAGCAACGCGCCAAGGAAGAGCGCGCTCGTTACAACGCAGAAATCGAAAGATGGCAAGACTGTCTTGAGGAAAAAAGACTTAAAGAAGCAGATGAAAAATTTAGCGAAATGATGGCATTGACTGTTCGATCCTACCAACAAGAGAACGCGCCACCGACGCCTCGGAGCCCAGAGCCAGACAATCCGTTACCTGAAAATGATCAATCACCGGACCTCGACGAAGAACTGCGCAAGCGAATGAGCGGCAGCTCCCGGAAAGGCAAATCGCTGGCAGAACGACTAAGAGGCGTGGAATCCCATGCCGTTGAGTAATTGAGAATAATTGGGGTCAGACCGAGATTATTTGTAACAATCGTCGACCGGGCGCTTTCGCGGGCGCCCGGCCTTGCCCGGCCGCACTGAGCGGCCAAGCATGGCTTCAACCTGGTCCCTGAACCTGTCGTTACCCAGTACCCGGCACGAGTTGGTTACTGTCCTGATCTGATCCAACTCGTCTGGGGATAGGCTATCGGCAAACAAACCCCGGTAAGCATGCCGCCGTTCCTCATCGGACTGACCAAGGCATTGATATACCGAGTGCGGCACGACAATGGGGTCACCTTTGCCGTTTGCGTTGCACTGGTAGCTCGACCATAGATACTCCGCAGGATGGCGCACCATCCCGGCTCTGACCGGATTCAGTTCGATATAGCGGTGACAGGTCAATAAGTAGCGGTCCGTTTGTACCAGGCTCGCCTTGTAGCGTGCCTGCCACAACGTGCCCGTCCGGTTGTAGCGCTTGTTTATCGGCTGCACATAGTGCCGCCCTATCACCTGCATCAGCAAGGGAATCGACCTTTCATTTCCTGGCGAAACCAACAGGTGCGTGTGGTTGGTCATCAGAACATACGCATGCACCGGGCAGTCGTGCTGCTGCGAGGCAGCACGGAGCACCTGCAAATAGAGTTCGTAATCTGCTGTCTCGAAGAATGTGGGCTGCCGATCGACGCCACGCTGAATAACGTGTTGAGGGATTCCGGGTATGAAATAGCGTGGCGGGCGCGGCAATTGGGCAGTCCGGTCGGGTTTGCGTCATTACAGGGCCTGCGTGGCTTGCACACCAGCCGGAAATCACACTGGTTGAGGCAATTGTGGCGAATAATCCCGGTCTGACCCCGATTAGTAATTGTGACGAATAATCTCGGTCTGACCCCGATTAGTACATTTCACGATTGACGGCTTTCGTCAGCAGGCTAACCCTGTACTCAGGTCCAGTTCGCGCGAACTGCGCGCAAGGAGTACGTGATGACCATTCCTGCAAGAGTCTTGGACTATGTCGAAGAGAAAAAGGTCGATTGCACCGTGGTGCCCCATCCCCGTTCGGAATCCAGCCTGGAGACCGCCCACTCCGCCCATATCAGTGGCGAACAGCTGGCAAAGGCCGTGCTGCTGACAGCGTCCGACAGCTACGTGCTGGCGGTACTGCCGGCAAGTCACGAATTACAGATCTCACGGGCAGAGGACTATTTCGGCACCGATCTGAAGCTGGCGCCGGAAAGTGACCTGCCGCAGGCATTCGACGACTGCACGCCGGGCGCAGTGCCCGCACTGGGCGGCGCTTACGGCATCAAGACGATTGTCGACAAGATGCTGACGATGCGATCGGACGTCTATTTTGAGGCTGGTGATCACGAGGACCTGATTCGCGTCAGCAGCAAGGGCTTTCGTGAGCTGATGGCGGATGCCGATTACGCTCACATCAGCGAGCACAAGTAACAGCACCGGCCGCTGAACGGATTTACTCCGGCAGCCGGCAGGTACCTGGGGATTGATGCCGCCAACGCCGGCATCAACTCCCTGTCATGCAGGCGCGGTGCAAAGCCGATTCTGCCATCGGGGTGTTGTGACCGCTGCCCGGATAAACCTAGTGTGCCGTCGGCCTGGCGACCCACTCGCGGTCCCAGGAGGTGACTTCGTAGCGTGAAGTCATCGGGAAACCCGGTGGGCGCATGTGTTCGAGCCGTTTGTCGAAACTGATCCTGGTGCGAAACCGCGGCTCGGTGGCCGACACGGTACCGGCGCTGATGCTGCCGTAGATGGCCAGCAAACCGTCCGGGCCGCGACGGTAGCCACGCACCGCGAAACGGCCCCTGGCATAGATGGAGCCGTGTATGGTCAGGTCCCCTTCGCCGGTCACGTCCGCAGCGGCAATTTCGACGTCGCGATCGGACACCAGCCCGAGGAAGTCGTCGCTGTCAGCGAAACGTTCCGGGTGTCGCGAGTAGACCAGGTCACCTTCGATGACGACCTTGCGCGGTGAATACACCAGCACCCGGCCGCGCACGGTCCCGCTCACATACAATCTCGCCCTGCGCCCTGCCAAGAGGTAAATCTCGTCGCCGATGTCGCGGCGTTCCTCGAAGCTGTCACGTCCCGCCCTGCTCCAGCCATAGGTTCCATCCGCGTGAAAACGAATGCGCGTGTCGCTGGTTAAACGATGGATAAGCCCCTCATCGACATGGCGGTCTTCAGGAAACGGCAGGAAACGGTCCGGCAGCCTGATAGCTTTCACCCCCGTCTCCAGCCCGCCGAGAAAAATATCATCGTGATGCACGCGGCCCTCGCTGTCCAGATTCACTCCGCGCGCGGCTACCGAAACCTTGCCGTGAAAACGAGGCCGACCGTCGCGCGACGACAACAGGTTGATGCTGGTATTGGAATGAAAACGACCGTCCATTTCGTCGCGGTGAATCTGCACTTGCGGATCCCAGCGACCGACAAACTGCGTGAAGTTGGAAAACGCCAGCCGCCGCATCGTGAGCTCCGTCGTCATATGACTGCCATCCTCGAACTTGCTCACCTCGACCGTCACACGCTCAATCTCCGTGTTGCCGCGTATATCGTCGCGACGTATGCGGGCGGTATATTCCTGGCCGCGATGCTTCCAGGACACTTGCTGCAGGTCAGGCGGCATGCGTGCAATCTGGTCCTGCAGCTTATCGATGCGCTGTTCCAGCATACGCCGCTCTCTTGCCGCCAGCGCAAACTTTGCAACCGGCTCGGCTACCGGCTCCGGTGGCGCGCCTGGCACTTCTGCATCGCTTGCGCCGGTTGTCGTGACTATCGCTTCGGCCTGCACCGGGGCGGGGGCGGCGGCCGCCTGCCTGACCGCCTGCCTGACCGCCGGCCTTACTGATGCCGGCTGCTGCCGGGCCGGTCGCGCCGGCGGCGGCGCAGGCTGCGACGGTGACGCGGTTGCCGGCTCAGGCGGCGACTGTGCCACGCTTTTCTCGGGCACCACAGCCGGCGCACTGGCAACAGACACGCGTTCGCGCTTCTCCAGGCCTTCCTCGCTCAGCGTGGGCTGAATACTTACTGTCAGCAAGCGCGTGTAGATAGAGGGGTCGAACTCAAAAGTGACGAACAACGCCACCGCGACAAAAGCAATCACATGGACAGCCGATGACAGGCCTAATGCGATTGGAAACGAGCGGTTTGTTCTGGTTGCCATGTCGTTGTGTCCGGCCGCCACTGGTGCTGCACCGATCTGTTTCAGCAGCTTAGCCATCGCCTGCCAGCATCTCCAGAATGGCGCGGTATATTGTTGAATGTGAGATGAAAACCGCGCCAGCAAGGATCGATGCCGCGCAACCGTTTGGCAAATTTGGCGGCGCCTGTTCCGTCGAGCCGCGCGTCACCGCCGCATCACCGGTCAGGGGACGATCTTGTGAATGTCGCCTGACACGAATGAGATGACGTAAAGCTCGCCGGCGCTGTCGCGGGCAAACGAGACAATGGACAGGTTCGTCTCGGCGATCAATTCGTTAGCGAAACCACTCTGAGTCTGCTCAAGGGCCCAGATGTTGCCGGTAATGAAATCACCGTAGACAAACTTGCCTACCAGGTCGGGAATGGCGCTGCCACGGTAGACCAGCCCGCCCGTGATCGATTGCGCGCTATCGCGACTGAGTTCGGCGATTGGCGTCTCAGTTCCGGAGCGGTCGGGACAACCGGACTCACCACTGAAGCTGGCGCTGCCCTCATAGCAGTTCCAGCCGTAGTTGCCGCCCGCTACCCCCAGGTTGATTTCCTCGGTGGAATTCTGGCCGACGTCGCCAAAATAGAAATTACCGCTGACTGTGTCCTGATCAAAACGCCACGGGTTGCGCACGCCGTAAAGAAAAATTTCCGGACGGCCACCGGCGCCGCCGGCAAATGGATTGCCCGACGGAATCGCTACCGCGTTGGGCGTCGTCAGGTCCAATCGCAAAATCGTGCCAGACAGACTGGCCGTGTTTTGACCGTTACCGCCGGGGTCCCCGCCACCGCCGCCATCGCCCTGACCCCAGTACAGGTTCATCGTGCCGGGCTCGAACGACAGGTCGCTGCTGTTGTGATTGGTATTTGGCTGCGGCACCGTCAATAGTATTTGCTCGCTGGCGGCATCTATCGTGGCGGTACCCGAATTAAAGGCGAAATAGGACAGACGGGCCTCGAGCGGATTGCCTCCGGTATAGGAAACATACATCGCGCCGTTGGCACCGACTTCGGGATGAAACTCAAATGCCATCAGGCCGTTCTCACTGGCATTGCTGACAACCCGATCGGAAATATTCATTGCCACCTGGGTACCACCACGGCCGGTACCGCTAAACGTATAAATAATCCCGCCGCGCTCGGCGACATACCAGCGTCCATCCTGCTCGATCAGGTCGAGCGGCTGGTTGAAGCTTTGACCAGCGAATACCGGTGTGGTGTTCACCGTCAACTGTGTCGGCGGCGGTGGTGGCTGATTGGGTAGCGCTGGCGGCGGCGTGCCGCCACCGGAGCTGCCACCGCCACAGCTAGTGGCAAACAATGCGGCCACGACCATGGTGGCCCGGAGCGGATTTTTCATCAGTGTCGGCTCATCTCGATTCCACAGTGTAAGACAGATCAATCAGCACCGTACAATGTGACGGCGGTCTGGGCCTGCTGCAGCTGCCCGCGCCAAAATTCGTGTTTTTGCATCGGCCTGTTTTCAATGACCGATCTGCTGCTGTTCACCGTCGCCGCGCTGATTTTCGCCTGCATTGCTGTTGCAGCCGCGGCAGTCGACGCCCATCTGGCCTCAATCGCCGAATACGCTTACCACGATTTCCAGGGCTACATGGCCAATCTGGCCTCCACCGCGCAGGCCTGCGCAACCCCTGGCAAGGGCAACATGCCGTGCACCGACGGCAGGGCACGCCAGTCATCGATGTTGTTGCAGGCGATTGCTGCAACGCGCCCCGACCTGGCGACTAGCGACTACGGCGAGTAATACCCAGCCCGATCAGTCCGGCGCCGAGCAATAAGACGACGCCGGGCTCGGGGACGAGTACGCGGGCGGAACGGTGAAACCAACCTCCGATCTGGTAGTTGGTGATGTCCTTGTCTATGTTGTCGCCAGTAAACGCCTGGTCCATATACGGGAAGTCGACAACTCTCGCAGCTCTGCCCCTGGTCGCAGTCGCTTCATCGCGGGACCAACCCCACGCGACCGGATATTGGCCCGGTGCCGGATCGAATAGTTCAAAAAAAGCCGGTGCCCATTCGCTGTACGGAAATTGCAGGTTAGAGATTCCGCCCGGATGCCCAAATAGGGTAGAGAAGAGATCACCAATTTCGTAAATGCCGGCCCACGTCCAGCCATCGAAACTGACTTCGCCAAGATTGCCGGAACACGCACCAGAATCAGGATCACAGACCGACGCAAAGTCGTTCCAGCTGAAACCGAGTGTGTCAGTAACCTGGCGCCACTCGAGGTCGCCGACCGTAACCGGCGTGGCTAACGAAAACCCAGGAGCTGCCAGCAGCAACACCAATGTCAGGTTGGAAAACAAATTTTTCATAATGGCACCCTTGCAGGTTCGCAAACGTCATTGCCTGGAAAGATGCAAAAGCGGGGCCGGTTTGCTGCGCAGGAGCGCTATGTAAAGCAACGCTGGTGTTTTGCCGCACAAACTGCGAACGGTTTTACCCCTCGCTGTTCGTTATGTAGCGTGAATTTCGGGCGCAACCGTTGGCATCAGCACAGGATGTAAAGCGAGCCGACACCGCGGCCGTGGTCGCTACAGGGCGAGCCAGCCCGGCACGCTGGTACGGGCCTGGTCGAGGCGGCGTTCCAGCGCGAGAAAATTTGGCTGGTGTTTTGCCAGCAGGCGCCAGAAGCGGCGCGAGTGATTCAGGTGCCTGGTGTGGCACAGCTCATGGAACATCAGGTGCTTGACCAGTTCCGGTTCGAGGAACAGCAGGCAATAGTTGATGCTGATGGTGCCGCTGGATGAATAGCTGCCCCAGCGGGTTTTCTGGCCGCGTACCTGGACGCGTTTGAATTCGAAGCCGTGTTCGGCGGCGATACGTTCGAGCTGCGGCACCAGCTCCTGGCGTGCCTTGGTTTGCAGCCAGCGACGCAGGTGCTGCCGGCAGGCCGGGCGATCCTCGTGCACCGCGGGCACTTCAATTACGTCATCACGCTCATGCAGCCGCTTGTGAGCATATTCCACCCGCCAGCATGCACCGAGCGCCGGCAGCTCGATGCTGTCGGGCATCGAGCGCATTGCCGGGGAAACATTCTTTTCCACTTCCCCAAGCGCGCGGTCGATCCACTGGCGGTGCTGGCTGACAAACTGCTGCACCTCGCCGGGCCGGGTATGCCGCGGCACCACGACTTCCACAACACCGTCCACATTGACATGGATTGCCATGTGATGGGCGCGGGGACTCTCTCTGATAATGAAGCGCGAATCGGGCGCGTGCGGCGCGAGCAGGTCAAGCTGCGCTTCAGCCATCTTCAGGTAACCCGGTGCCGGAATAACTGATGGGATCGGCGCCGTCGATCTTGTCGTAATCGACTTCGGCCATTTCATGGATATAAAGCTTTACCGGCCGTTCGAAACTGAGTTTACCCAGCACGGTCGATCCCGGGCCGATGATGACAAGGGCAGGCTCCTTGATGTCCTGGCCGCTTGGTTTGTAAACGGTGACATTTCCTTTCACGGTGGAACTGTCGGTAATAACGATGCCGCCGTTGTAGTTACCGACGTTACCGTCGACGGTTGCCCCGGTCAGCCGGATCGGCCCATTGACCGTTTTGATATTGCCGGTGACGGTCGCACCGCTTTTTACCTTCACCCCGCCGTTGACGAGCTTGATATCGCCGTCGACGCGCGCGTTCTGTTCGCAGTCGGTCGAGCTGTTCACGCCCTCGATGCTGCCGGTGCGCGCCCGCTCACCGACGCTGATCGGTCCGTTGACCGAGGCAATGTCTTTTACCGTGGCGCCGTCCTCGACGGTTATCCGGCCGTTGACCGACTTGACCGAGCCGTCAGCAGTGGCGTCGGCGCCGACGACAATGTTGCCGTTGACCGAGCTGGCACCCGAGCTGGATTTGGAGCCGGCCGCGATGACCACGTCTTCATTGACGCTTACGTCGCAACCCGCCAGAGAAGCAACTAGAAGTAATACCAGTAAGATCTTGATTTTCATAGCGCTGCGCCCACCCGTGTGCCCTGATCGATGGCCCGCTTGGCGTCCAGTTCCGCCGCTTTATCGGCCCCCCCGATTAGATGCACCTCGAGCCCGGAGGGTTCAATTTGAGCTACCAGCTCGCGCTGAGGCTCCTGACCGGCACAGATTAGCACGGTATCGACGGCCAGCGTCTGCGGCTGGTCATTGATCTCCACGTGCAGGCCAGCATCGTCGATACGGTGATACTTCACGCCCGGCACCATCATCACGCCACGTCGCTGCAGCGTCGTACGGTGGATCCAGCCGGTCGTCTTGCCCAGCCCCTTGCCCGGCTTGGCGCTCTTGCGCTGCAGCAGCCACACATGACGCTTGCTGTCCGGCAGCTGCGGCTCCACGCCGGCAATGCCGCCGCGCGCCTCGAGCTGTGGATCGATGCCCCATTCGTCAAGAAAAGCCTCGACCTGCGGGTGTTCGCCTTCGTGAGTCAGGTATTCGGCCGCATCGAAACCGATGCCGCCGGCGCCGATGATTGCTACGCGTTTGCCGGCCTGCCGGCGTCCTGAAATAACTTCGTCGTAGCGCAGCACACTCGGATGATCGATGCCTTCTATGGGCGGAACGCGTGGCGTCACGCCGGTTGCCACAACCACCGCATCGTAACCATTGGCCGTCAACGTTTGCGCCGTTGCTTCAGTTTGCAGCCGGACGTTGACGCCGGCCAGCTCCATGCGGCGGCGGAAATAGCGCAGCGTCTCGTCAAACTCTTCCTTGCCCGGGATGCGCCGGGCAAGATTGAACTGGCCGCCAATCTCGCCGGCCTTTTCGTACAGCGTGACATTGTGGCCACGCTCTGCCGCCACCGAAGCACACGCCAGCCCGGCAGGGCCGGCACCGACAACAGCGACATTCCGTGGTGTTGCAGCCGGTTCGATAACCAGCTCTGTTTCTCGCCCCGCCTGCGGGTTGACCAGGCAAGTCGCGGGTTCGCCCTCGAACACGTGGTCCAGGCATGCCTGGTTACAGGCGATGCAGGTGTTGATTTCATCCACGCGCCCGCTTTGCGATTTTTCCATCAGGTACGGGTCGGCGAGGAATGGCCGCGCCATCGACACCATGTCGGCATCGCCACGCGCCAGCACCTCTTCTGCCACGGCGGGCATATTGATGCGGTTGGTGGTTATCAACGGGACATTGACTGCACCGCGGAGCTTTGCCGTGACGAAGGCAAACGCCGCGCGCGGCACCATGGTCGCGATGGTGGGTATCCGCGCCTCGTGCCAGCCGATGCCGGTATTGATGAGCGTCGCACCGGCCGCCTCGATGGCCTGTGCCAGCGTCAGCACTTCGCGCCAGTCGCTGCCGGCCTCGATGAGGTCGAGCATCGACAGCCGGTAGATAATGATGAAATCGTCACCGACCGCGGCGCGCACTTTGCGCACGATTTCCAGCGGAAAGCGCATGCGATTTTCGAATGAGCCGCCAAACTCGTCATCGCGATCGTTGGTGTGCTCGACCAGGAACTGGTTGATCAGGTAGCCCTCGGAGCCCATCACTTCGACACCGTCATAACCGGCGTCGCGCGCCAGTGCCGCACAGCGGGCAAAGTCGTCGATCTGCCGGTATACCGCCCGGGTGCTCAGCGCGCGCGGCTTGAACGGCGTGATCGGCGATTTGAAAGCCGACGGTCCCACCGCCAGCGGGTGATAGCCGTAGCGCCCGGCATGCAGTATCTGCATGCAGATATGCCCGCCTTTTTCGTGCACCGCATCGGTTACCAGACGGTGCCGTGCTGTTTCGCCCTTGCGTGTCAGCTTGCCGGCAAACGGTGCGACCCAGCCGGCGCGGTTTGGCGCAATACCTCCGGTGACGATCAGACCGGCGCCGGCGCGCTCGGCAAAATAGGCAGCAAGTTTCGGGTAGTCGCGGGCGCGGTCTTCGAGACCGGTATGCATCGATCCCATCAACGCGCGGTTACGCAGCGTGATAAAGCCGAGATCGAGCGGCTCGAACAGCTTTGGGAACTCGATACTCAAAGTTCGCGCAAGGCGGCGGTAATCGGCATGCTGGCTGCGCGCCAGCTGGGGATCAGGCCGCCGACGAAACCCATCACCAGCGCATAGATCATGCCGGTCACGATTAGTGCCGGGGTCACCGAAAAGGCGAAAGTAACCTGGCTGAAACTGGACCAGTTCAGTGTGCTGGCCTGGTAGCCATTAAAACCGATGTAGGCAAGAACGCCACCTATCAGGCCACCGATCAGGCCAAGCACCAGCGCTTCAACCAGCACCGACACCACGATGGGGATGCGGCCAAAGCCGAGTGCGCGCAATGTCGCTATTTCGATCGTCCGTGCAGAAACTGCCGCATACATCGTGAGTATCGCGGCGAAAATCGCACCCAGGCCCATCATCGCTGTGACCACCCAGCCTATCGACTCGATGATTCTCGCCAGCGGGCCGGCCTGGCCGGCATAGAATTCACTCTCGCGCTCGACGGTAACATTCAGCCGCGCGTCGCTGCTCAACGCATCGCTGAATGTCTGCAGCATGTCGGGATTTTCGAGCTTCACCCGCATCGACTGGAAACTGGAGCCGCGATTGTACGCGTCCTGCAGCACCCGCACGTCGGTCCAGATTTCCGATTCAGACAGGCTGCCGCCGTCTTCGAACTCGCCAACCACCATCCATTCGTTGCTGCCCCACTTCAGCGTGGCGCCAACATCCAGCCCGGAAAATTCGCGCGCTGCACCAGCGCCAACAATAACTTCGCGCAGCCCTGACTCGAACCGACGCCCCTTTGTCAGCGCAAACGAATCGCGCACCTCGAAAGCGTTTGGACCGACGCCACGTAGCGGCACATTGGCCGGCGTACCGGCGCCACGCTTGGGTGCATCAACAACGACAAACAGCTCTGCTGAGGCCAGCGGCCCGTCGGCGCCGGCACGCACTCCCGGTGCCTCAGCGATGATTCGCACCTGGTCGGCCGACAGCCCGCTCGACAGCTCTGCTGTTGAACCGGAACGCAAAACAATAGCCGCGTCCTCCGAGCCGGTTGTTTCCAGCGTTGAGCGAAAGCCGGCGGCAATCGACAACACTGCAACAAGAACCGCAACCACCCCGGCGATACCCAGCATGGCAACGATCGTCGAACTCGGCCGCGCCGGGACATTGCGCAGGTTCATATGGGTAACCGAGACAATTTGGGCAAGCCAGTTGAGAAAACGCATCAGGCCTTCCTCAGCGCATCGGCAATTTGCAACCGCAGTGCCTGGCTGGCGGGGATCGCGCTGGCTATAAGCCCGAACACTGCCATCAGTATGATGCCAATCCACAGTGCGCTGTCAGGGATATCAAAAACGGCAAGGTACTGTCGTAGTTTGTCACCCGCCGTAAGGACCACCAGCTGAGCCAGCCCCAGCCCGGCCAGCCCGCCGATGAATGTAATTAACAGTGCTTCGGCGATAACCAATACGGTAACCCGGGTATTGGTAAAACCCAGCGTCTTGAGTACCGCCAGCTCACTGGTGCGCTCGCGCAGCGACTGGCCCATGGTATTGGCAGTTACCAGCAGCATCGTGAAAAACACGGCGGTTACAACTGCGGTAACAATAGCGCCAACATTACCAACCTGATTGGCAAAACCCGCCGCCATGGCTTTTTCTGATTCGGTCTTTGTCTCTACCGGTGAATTGGCAAACAAATCGTCGATAGCCTGCGCCACTTCGGCGTTGCGATCGGCATCGGCGACCCTGATGACATACCAGCCAACCTGGTCACGCCAGCTTTCCGGCAATGTTTCGTTGAAAAAGTCGTTGTGCAGCATGACGGCCGTCGGGTCGCCCTGGTTGTCCTTCGGCCGGTAGATAGCGCGCAGGGTCATATCCCAGGTATCGCTGCCGTCGGCGCGACGATAAATTTCTGACCGTATCGGGTAGGACTCGCCCACTTCCCAGCCGTACCGCTCAGCCACGGCATAGCCGGCGGCAAACCCGGTGCGGTCGGCAAGCAGCGCTTCTTTCTGGTCCGGCGGAATTTCCAGCTCCGGGTAAATCCGCAAGTAGCTCTCAATGTCGGCGGGAAAAGTTGCGACGAAATTTTTCGGCTCTTTGAAATATCCGCCAAACCACGTTGCATGGGTCACGTCAGCCACGCCGTCGATAGCGCGAATTCGGTTGAGATAGGAAATCGGCAGCAGCTGAATCCAGGTGACCTTGTGACGGGTCACCATGCGGTCGGCGCCGGCGATGTCGACGCCGGCGGAAAAAGCCTTGTCGAGCGCCGACAGCAGGCCGAACATCATGAACGCAATCATGATCGACCCCACCGTCAAAAAAGTGCGCAGCCGCTTGCGAAACAGGCTGGCGCTGAGCAGGTTGCCGTTGGCACCGGCCAGCTTCAGCAGCAGCCAGGCCAGTCCCAGCGGGATGCCGATGACCAGCGTCAGCACGACGATGACGCCGGCCAGCCCCAGCAGCGCCATGCCGAGCTGGGCCAGGATGGTCATGCCGCCTCCGCGACGCTGAGCCGACCCTTGTCCAGATGCACGATCCGTTTAGCCCGCTCCGCCGCACGCGGATCGTGCGTCACCATAATGATGGTTTTGCCCTGCGTCTCGTTCAGCGCAACAAGCAGTTCCAGCACCTCGTCACCGGATTTTCGGTCCAGATCGCCGGTCGGTTCGTCACACAGCAGTAATTCGGGGTCGGTGACGATGGCGCGGGCGATGCCGACGCGCTGCTCCTGGCCACCGGAAAGCTGCGATGGCTTGTGCGAGATGCGGTCTTCGAGGCCCACCAGCGACAGCGCAGTGCGGGCTCGTTCGCGCCGCTCGGAGCCGCTCATGCTGGTCAGCAACAGCGGCAATTCGACGTTGCGTTCCGCGGTCAGCACCGGCAGCAGGTTAAACATCTGGAATACAAAACCAATATGACGTGAGCGCCAGTGCGCCAGGGCGCGATCACTGAGCTGGTCGATGCGCTGCCCGTCAACGTCAATGCCGCCGCTGTCGGGCCGGTCGATGCCGCCAATCAGGTTCAGCAGCGTGGTCTTACCTGACCCCGACGGCCCCATCAGCGCGACGAAATCACCACGTTCGACCTCGAGATCGAGATTATCCAGAACATGCAGTTCTTCCGAGCCACGTTTGTAGGTTTTTGTCAGTGCACTGATTCGTACCAGGGGATCACTCATAATTCATTTACCTTGTCGCCGTCTGCCAGGTCAACGCGCGCTATCGTTACCACGCTATCACCCGGCTCGATGCCGGCGGTTATTTCTACCTTGTTACCCTTGCGTCGTGCAGTTGAGACTGCACGGCGCTCTATTTCGCCGCCCCGCACACGCCAGACGTAGTCGGTACCGTTGTCGCTGCGAATAGCGGTGGCCGGTACTACTGCGCGAACTTCGGGCCCTTCGCGTTCGACCAGCGCTTCTTCGTTGAGAAAACGTACTTTCACACCCATGTCCGGCAGGATACGTGCATCAAGCTGGTCGAATGCGATGCGTACCTTGACGGTAGCGCGCTGGCGATCAGCCGTCGGCACGATGTTGATAACACTCGCCGGGATATCCCAGTCGTTATAGGCATCCAGGGTAGCCACGACGCGCTGGCCAGGTGAAACCCGGTTGATGTATGCCTCGTTGACGTCGACCTCAATTTCACGCGAATCCATATCGACAATCGTGCCGATGCCGGTGCGGGTGAAACCACCGCCGGCGGAAACCGGCGAAATCATCTCGCCCGGCTGGGCGTTTTTGGAAATCACGATGCCGGCAAACGGCGCTCGTATCTGCAAATCGTCGAGCTGCTGTTGTTGCACTGCCAATGATCGCTCGGCAACTTTTACATTCGAGCGCGAGGCCGAAAGACGCGCGCGCAGCGCATCAACCTCCGAGCGGGCACTATCGAGCGCCACCTCGCTTACCAGGTTTTCGTTACGCAGTTTCTCGGTACGCGCCAGCTGGCGTTCAGCCTCGGCCAGACGCACGCGTGTTTCGTCGAGGTTGCGCCGTGCGGATTCCAGCTGACTCTCGACCAGCCCGTAGGCCGCTCGAACCGTGCTGTCATCGAGCTGCGCCAGCAGCTGGCCCTGTTCGACGGCCATGCCCTCCTCTATTAATACCTCGTCCACGCGGCCGGTGACCTTGGAACTCACCGTCGCAATGCGACGTGCGACAACGTAACCGGAAGCGTCGAGCACCGCATCCTGCGCCGCGCCCGGTCTTTGCGCCGTCGCGGTTTCCAGCGGCGGCGGTGCATCAGCCTCGGGCTCGGCAAAGAACTGCATGCCGGCGATCACCGCGATTACCACGGCTACCAGAACAGCTGCACCGGCGATATACGGGCCGATACCGCGCCCGGCGACGCGCTGCTGCGGCTCGATGCGCAGCTTTGCCAGCTTGTCTTTATCCAGGGCCAATGCTTTGTGACGCGCCGTGCGCGATCCCCCGCTGTCTTATAAGTATCCGGAACCGCCCGCCGTGGGTCTGCCCCGAGCGCGCTAGGTTATAGTACCGGGCTGGTTTCCCGCCACTTTTCACGCCATGACGCACGAAAAAGCGCTGCAATTGATCGATATCGGGGCCAATCTGGCCCACGACAGCTTTGACCATGATCGCCAGGCGGTCATGGCGCGCGCTGCCGCCGCCAGTATCGTACAGATGGTCATCACCGGCACCAGCGTCGCCGGCAGCAGCGCCGCGGCCGAACTGGCTGCGGACCACCCCGGTGTGCTCTATGCCACCGCCGGTATGCACCCGCACCATGCCGGCGAATTCGACGACGACGCCACCGGGCAGTTTCGCCAGCTGGCCGGGTTACCCCAGGTTGTCGCCGTGGGCGAATGCGGGCTGGATCATTTTCGCAATTTCTCCACCCCGGCCGAGCAGGAACACGCGTTTCTCGCACAACTGGAACTTGCCGTCGAGCTGCAGCTTCCGGTGTTCCTGCACCAGCGCGATGCGCACGAAACATTTATTACCATCGTGCGCGAATACCGCGACCGTATCAGCGCCGCTGTGGCGCACTGTTTCACCGGCAGCAAAGCCGAGCTTTACGACTGCCTCGACCTGGATCTGCATATCGGCGTTACCGGCTGGATCTGCGACGAACGCCGCGGTCACGACCTGCAGGAGGCCGTGGCCGGAATTCCGCCCGGCAGGCTCATGATCGAAACCGACGCGCCGTACCTGTTGCCGCGCGACCTCGAGCCGAAACCCAAAACCCGGCGCAACGAGCCGATGCATCTGCCGCACATACTTGCCGCCGTCGCCCGTCACAGTGGCCGGGATTTCAACGAACTGGCGCGGGAAACCACGGCCACAGCCCGCGAGTTCTTCAAGCTGGGGGGCGCCTGAGTCGCGAGCCGGTTAAACTGGTGTGTCCGCAGAAGGAAAAAGAAACATGCTTCACAAGATATCGATTGCCCTGCTACTGGCTGGCCTGCTGGCCGGTTGCTCCAGTGCCTATTACAACACTCTGGAGCAGTTCGGCATTCACAAGCGTGAAATACTGGTCGACCGTGTCGCCGAGGCGCGCGAATCACAGGTCGAAGCCAAAGAGCAGTTCGAGAACGCGCTCGAACGCTTTCGCAGCGTCGTCGAATATGACGGTGGTGAGCTGGAGTCGCGCTACAAGGACCTGAATCGTGAGCTCGAACGTTCCGAAGCCAAAGCTGAAGAGGTAGGCAGCCGCATCGACGCCATTGAGGATGTTGCCAGCGCACTGTTTCGTGAATGGGAAGACGAGCTGGACCAGTACAGCAGCGCCAAGCTGCGCTCCCAGAGCGAACAGCAGCTGCGCGAAACGCAGCGTCGCTATGATGGCATGGTCGCGGTCATGCGCCGCGCAGAAGCGCGCATCCAGCCGGTACTGAACCCGTTTCGCGACCAGGTACTGTGGCTGAAACACAACCTGAACGCGCAGGCGATCGCTTCGCTGCAGGGCGAGGTTGCCGTGATTGAAAGCGACGTTGCATCATTGATTGCCGATCTCGAGCGTGCCATTGCCGCCGCTGACGAGTTCATGCAGAACACCGGATAGGAGACAACCGTGGATAGCAAAAAAGCCCAGCAGTTTATAAACGGAATGTGGGACGACTCGATCGTGCCGCAGCTGGTCGACTACGTCGCCATTCCCAACAAGTCGCCGCTCTTTGACCCCGACTGGGCCGAGCATGGTTACATGGACCAGGCTGCCGACCTTGCCGAAAAATGGTGCCGCGAGCAGCCAATCAAGGGACTGCGGGTTGAAGTCGTGCGACTGCCGGGGCGTACGCCGCTGTTGTTCGCGGAAGTGCCAGGCGACAACGACGACACGGTGCTGCTGTACGGGCACCTGGACAAGCAGCCGGAATTTACTGGCTGGGAAGACGATCTTGGCCCGTGGAAGCCGGTCATCCGCGACGGCAAGCTCTACGGACGCGGGGGCGCGGACGACGGGTATGCAGTGTTTGGCTCACTCACCGCTATTCGCGCGTTGCAGGAGCAGAATATTCCGCATGCTCGCTGCGTAGTGGTCATTGAGTTCTCCGAGGAAAGCGGCAGCCCCGATCTGCCCGCCTACATCGAACATCTCGCCAATCGCATTGGCACGCCCAGCCTGGTGGTGTGCCTCGATGCCGAGTGCGGCAATTACGACCAGCTTTGGTGCACCACCACGCTGCGCGGAAATCTCGTCGGCACTTTGTCAGTCGACGTACTCACCGCAGGTGTTCACTCGGGTGGTGCCAGCGGTATCGTGCCGTCGAGCTTTCGGGTGCTACGGCAGCTGCTGACGCGCCTGGAGGACGAAAACAGCGGCGCTACGCGCGTACCGTTGCTGGAACCGGATATCCCGCAGTCGCGCATTGCAGAAGCTGCTGCCACCGCCGATGTGCTGGGCGATGGTGTTCACCAGCGCTATCCGTGGGTGGAAGGCATGCGTCCGATCAGCGAGGACCGCGTGGAACTGCTGCTGAATAACTGGTGGCGCTCAACCTTGTGCGTCACCGGCGCCGACGGTATCCCCGAGCTGCAGCAGGCCGGCAACACTCTGCGACCGAACACCTCGGTGAAATTATCGTTCCGGCTGCCGCCTACCGGCGACGCCACCGCGGCCGGTCAGCAGGTAAAGCAGATGCTGGAGACCGATCCGCCGTACGGCGCCCGGGTGCACTTCGAAGTGGAATCGGCGATGGAAGGCTGGAGCGCCCCGGAAATTGCCCCATGGCTGGCCGATTCGATGGCGCAGGGATCGAAAGCATTCTTTGGCGCCGACGCCATGTATATGGGCACCGGCGGCAGCATCCCGTTCATGGCCATGCTGGGCGAAAAATTCCCCGGAACGCAGTTCCTGGTAACCGGCGTACTCGGGCCGCACTCGAATGCGCACGGGCCAAACGAGTTCCTGCACATTGATACCGGCAAGAAAGTCACCTGCTGCGTCGCCCGGGTGCTGACGGATCACTTCCACCGAGCTGACCGCGCCGCCGCCTGAAAGCAAAGGGGTCAAGTCTACGCATTACGCATTTTCCGGCAAAGGGGTCAAGTCTACGCATTACGCATTTTCCGAAATGCCCGATGCGGAAGGGCAAAAATTCTCACATTAAACATTTTTTTCACCGGCGCCCGGCGCGGTTACAGAACAAAAATGCGGACTTGACCCCCATGACTCACAACCGCTGCTTAAGCGCGTTCTGTCATGAGTCCAGGTCGGAATGACTCGCCGTTAACGCCCCCGATATGCCTGCCTCCCCGGCCTGTCACGCACTTTCAGTCCGGTCTTTATCTTTCCTATCCGCCTCAGAGCACTGTTCTTTCGGCCGCCCGGTCCGGCCGGAGCGCTTGCCCTGTTCGGTGCCGGGCACAATCGCCTTTGGAGAACGAAATGACCTTTTCGTTGTTCGAGACGGGTGCCGCCGCCTTTGTCGAGCAGCCGGAATACATCGAAACGTGTCGAAGACGGTTGCCGCCGGTTTGGAGGTGGTCTAGATCGGGCTTCCAGATGCGATCATGCAAAGCATCCGAAACGGGCACTACCCGCATGGGTTTCTGGTGGCAACGCAAAGGACATAAAATTGTGCAGCGCAAATTGAAAACGACCAGAAACACAACTAGCTTTCTGAGTACACCGCGAAGTGAATATGCGGACTCCCCTACACTCGATCTAATCTCTATTTTGAAGGAAAGGAAATGAAAAATACATTAATCAAAATGGCGGCGACGTCTTTGCTTTTAGTTTTTTCGCAGAGTGTTCTTGCATGGATTGATCCAGCCGCGCCGTCTGCTTCGCACCATCTGGAAGACGCCGCTACGGCTATTCATGACTATCTACACGATGAATATAGCTCTTCATTCGGTGCTCACGGTATGGAAGAGGCAAGCGATGCCTTGCACAGTATTTTACACGACTGGTCGCATGGTGAAGCGACTGAAGCGGAGGTGGTTGTTGCCAAGGACGCGTTAAAAGAAGCATGGAACAATTTCCGTCAGACCATTAACCCTGCTGGAATATTGAACAGCGGAGACACGCAACTCGACGATATGTATCAGGAGGTTAAGAGTGCATATAAAGAGGTTCGCTGGCTGCTCCGCAAAGCGAAGTAAAGTTCAGCGGGCACCGCGCTGGCAAAATTCAGCGAGGGCGTGACGACAAAAGCTGGCGTGATCGCCAATCGACATCGTCGCGCTCTCGCGCCAGGAAAACCCAATCTCCGGGTGTAAAATGACGTGCAAAATGACTTTGTCGTTTTTGTCCGAGAGCCTGACGGGAAATATCGGTGACAATTAGAGATACAACATGCACGTGCCAATTTACGGCGCCGGAGCTCCGCCACACAGCCGGTGCTTAAGTGCGTTCTGTTATGAGTCGAGGTCGGAATGACTCCCCGTAAACGCCCCCCGATATGCCCGACCAACTCCCTGGTTGCGTCACCCCGGCCTGTCACGTACTTTCAGTAGAGTCTTTATCTTTCCTATCCGCGTGTCGTTCATGATCTTGTGGAGTGTTTTGTCTTTTTCTGGGTGTTTGTGCTCGGTATGCCAGTTGGCCCGGCACGCCGACCTGTTGCGGCCTGGACTAGTCTCAAAACAACCCCGGCTCGCCCACTAAACAAATATCCGTAACCACACCTGTCATGAATCGAGCTAACATTCTGTCGCCTCTGTTGCTGTTTATTGGATACCTGCTGATGACTCTTTCCAGCCTGCCTGCAAACACATCTGCTTCTACCCGCGAGGGAGAGCGCCTGCTGACTGATTTCACAGCCGGAACGTCTGACTTCGGCTGGTATGTGGTCAATGACAATGTCATGGGGGGGCGCAGCGACGGCGGCTTCGAACTGGAACCGGAGCAGCTACTTTTTACCGGCACGACGAATACCGATGGTGGCGGATTCAGTTCGATACGCACCGCGCCAATGCAGCTGGATCTGTCGAGCCAGGCCGGCATACGGCTGGTCGTGAAAGGTGATGGTCGCCGCTATACCTGGCGGCTGACCAGTGACGCCCGCTGGCGCGGCAGACTGATCAGTTACTGGGCGGATTTCGAAACGCGTAATGGCGAATGGACTACAGCCAACCTGCCCTTCTCCAGCTTTATCCCCAGATCCCGCGGCTATCAGCTCGATGGGCCAGCGCTGGATGCCGGACAGATTACCGGGATGGGTCTGATGATCTACGACAAGCAGGATGGCCCTTTTCATTTGCAGCTGGCCAATGTCAGCGCTTATTCCAAAGAAAAATAAGGGGTCAAGTCTACGCATTACGCATTTTCGAGAGGCGGGTGCGTAGCCAGGCCAGTTCGCCGGCCACGGCAGGGTCTCGCGTCGCCCTGTCGCGACAGCGGCTGATGGCAGAGGCGACGGTGGTGTAGGAGGTGGGGCCGAAGGTGTCGGCGAGGTCTCGCAACGTCAGTCCGCCATATTGTTGTCCGAGCAGCATAGCGAGAGCCCGTTGCTCACGTGCATGGCGGTCAGCGGCTTCGAGAATCTCCTGTCGCGATCGGGCGGAGCGGGCGCAAACAACAGCGATAATTTCGTCCAGCGATAACATTGTGGTTGATAACTTTGACTGGGGAATTTCATAGTCAGACGACCCACGTCTTTGCGAAGCGGAGACGAACTCTTTGGAACCCAGCACGGCGGCGTACCGGCTGGAGGCAGCCGACAGTAGCAGGTCATCGTCGTGTTCATCTGTTTGTCCCTCAACAAAGGCGCAATAGCCCCCGGCTGATTGGAACGGAGCGATCGTGTGACGCAGGTGCAACCAGCCCGGTACCGGGCGCAACCCGGCAAAGCAGCGATAGCTGGACCATGGATAGTCAACCAACCGGTCGCACAGGCCGGCCGCAAGCGGGTTGCGGTGCACGTAACGGCTGACACACAGCAAATAACTGTCCTGTTCGATTAGCTGCGCCTTATAGCGTCCGCGGAATAACGGGCCGTCGGTTCTCAGGTGACGGTTGTGTCGTTGTGCGTAAACACTGTCGAGATGTTGCATCGCCCTACCGAGGTTGGCGAGCCTGGTTTGCACGAGCAGATGGTAGTGATTACCCATTAAGCAGTAGGCGTGGCAGCACACCCGGTATCTGTCATGCAGGTCACTAAGCAAGTCGAGGAATTGCTGACGCAGGTAATCGTCAGGAAAAACCTGGCACCGCCCGGCACCACGATTCATAACGTGATACCAGGCGCCGGGGTATTCGATTCGCAGTGGGCGCGCCATCGACAAGTCCTTTTATCGAACTGACTTGGACTAAATGATGATGCGTGCTACCGAGGTGGGCGAGTCCGAAAACTGGTACTCAGTTCGATAAATGCGTAATGCGTAGACTTGACCCCTATTCTTGTAGGCCCGCCGCCAAGTCCGCCGCCAAATCTGCTGCAAGCAGTCGCGGCTGGAAGCCGCTCCCACGTTAGGGTTGCAGCGTCGAAGCGCTGACCGGCGTCGAGATAACCTTTTCGAATGCAGCCCAGCGCGTCTCCAGACCACGCCCGGCGCCTTCGACATACTCGCGCACGATGTCCTTGCCGAGGTTGTAGTTGATCACATAGGCGCGGTACTTCTCGATGAACTTCAGCCGCTGTTCGGCACGTTCCTGCGACATCAACGCATAGTCCTGCAGCCACTGCACCGCAGCAGCGGCGTCGATGTCACCATCCAGATAGCGCCGGGCAGCCTCGTTACCGGCATAGTTCAGGCGACTGACCAGTTCATCGACCCGGTAGTATTCTTCAACCCGGCTGGCATCCAGCCCGGCCAGCGGGAACAGCACATTGCGCTCGAACTGCTGCCGCTCCTGCCCGGGAAACGCCATGTTGATGCCGTAATTAGCGCTACCTTCGGCAATCAGGCTCATCGGGCTGAACAGTGCATACACCGAGTACTCGACCCAGCCGCGCTTGTCGACCAGCTCACGTTCCAGCAGCGTGTTGAATACGTGATGCCCGGGATAACCCTCATGACAGGCCAGGTCGATGGCGCGGTCAATAAATATGGGCAGGTCGGTATTGAGCTGGATCAGGCTGTAGGCATCGCCCTGGAACCAGTTGTAGCCACTCCACGGTTTGTCGTTTACATACTCCACGACAAAGCGCTCGCCTTCGGGCAGCGGTATGCGGGCAACGGTGCGGCGACGACATTCATCAATTGCGGCAGCAAAAACCGTGTCCAGCTTTTCCGTTGGAATGACAAAATCCTGGCGAAACGCGTCCAGGCGCTGCGACAGCGCGCCGCCACCAGGCAGCAAAGCGTCCAGTTCACGGTTCAGCGCAATAAAGTGGCTGGCCTCGTGTCGTGGTGCGCGTGCGTCGTATAACAGCCTTGCTTCCTGGTCGAAACTGAACTGCTTGCCGCGCAACATGTCGGCCCGCGTCTGCACTGCCGTGAGCTGCTTCATCAGCAGTGCGCGCCGTTGCGCTACCAGTGGCGTATCACGACCCAGGTCTCCGGCATTGATCGTGCTGCGCAGCAGTCCGGATTCAATTGCGATTGCATCGAGCGACAGCTCATCGCGTTCGGCAGCTTTGCGCCATTGCTCCGGTCCATGGTAAGCATCAACGAAATCCGCATCATGCCGACCCAATGCCAGCACCAGCCGTACGTAAGCTTCAGCCTGCGCATTGAGGTCGCGCGGCGTCACGGCAGGTGTGGTTGTGCAGGCACAAAGCAGTACTGCAGCCACCGTGGCGGCTGCCCCGAGCTTGGAAAGCATATTAGAAAACCCTCGCAGGTGTTTGTTTTTTCAGGCTGCAGCCGCAGCCTCGCGTAGCTTCAACCACTCACTATAGAACGCATCGATCGCCCTGTCTGCCGCTGCGTTACCAGCCTTGTCGAATTGCTTGCACAGGTCGGTTACGGAAACTACCTGCGGCAGGTCGTCACCGCGGAATTCGGCATTGTCGTTGAACACAATACGTCCATGTACCGGTACATCCGGCACCAGGCGTTTTACCGCGACGATGCGCGCCATTGATGGTCCGACAGGATTGGTAATGCTGAAGCGCTCGGTGCCATCCATAATTGCCCAGCGGTCGAGTGTGCTGCCCGCAAAAACTGTTCCGCCGATTTCCCTGACATCAAGCACCAGTAGCCCGCGCGAAGTCAGCAGCAGGTAATCGAGCTCGATCTTTCCATCGAGGCCGTCCGGTACGATGACCCGCTCCATGTAGTCATGGGAGATTGCGCGAATAGTTTTCAGCAGAACACGACGGGCGCGCCGACGGGAATTTGATATGAAAGCAATCAATCCCGCCGACGCCGCCACAAAAGAAAAGGTAGCCGTCAATTCCAGTGCCATTCCGACGCTCGCGTTCTCAGTCCATTCGCTGCGTATCTTACTCTTTGTACGCCCGCGACGAGAAACCCGACACGTTTATCCACAACATGTTTAATTCAATCAGCGGGTGATAAAGCGCGCCGAAAAAACTGATTCGTCATCGAATCTTTGCCAAAAGCAGCTCGGCGGGACGCTCATGCCCCTGCATGGTCATCAATGGCAAGAATCTGTAACTGCGCTGATCAGGCTGCTGTGAGCGCCTGCCGAAAGGCTGCGTAACCGGTCTCCAGATCGGTGCAGCGTTGTGGCAGGTGCAGCAGGCGCTCCAGCGCCGGCGGTACTGCTACTGTGCTGCCAATCAGCGGCTCGATGACTGTTTCGAACTTTGCCGGATGCGCGGTAGCAACCATGATGTATTCGGCCGCGTCGTCCAGGTAGTTTTCATGCACGTAAGCTGCTGTCGCGGTATGCGGACACCACAACTCCTCGCATTTGTTGTAGTCAGTCAGTATCTGCCGCCTGATTTGTTCATCGTCTACGGCCCATGCGGCAATATCCTTGTCATCGAGCTTTGGGTAAAGGTGGCGAAGTCGTTCCATGTTACTCGGGTCACCGACATCCATAGCCGATGCCAGCGTTGCCAGGCTTTGCCGCGGCTCCCAGACCCCGGTAGTCAGGAAATCAGGGATCACCCGGTTGGCGTTTGTTGCCAGTACCACCTGGTTGATCGGCAGGCCCATGTGGCGCGCCCAGACACAGGCCACGGCATTGCCCAGGTTGCCGGTGGGCACAATAAAAGACGGCTCACGCCTGCAACGCCGGTAGTGCCACAACGAGGCCGCGGCGTAATACACGGCCTGCGGCAGCAGCCGGCCGATACTAATGCTGTTGGCAGATGTCAGCCGCTGCTCCGCGCGCAAGCCGGTGTCGGCGAAGGCCTGCTTGACCAGCCGCTGGCAGTCATCAAACACGCCGCTGACACGAAACGCCCGCACGTTGTCGCCCCAGCAGGTCAGCTGCTGTTCCTGTCGGGGTGAGACCATGCCGGCCGGATACAGCACATACACCTCAATCCCGGACCGGCTATGAAACGCGGCCGCCACAGCGCCACCGGTATCGCCGGACGTGGCAACCAGGACTTTCAACGGTCTTTGTGCGTCGCCCTCCAGGCGCTGCATGCAGGCCGCGAGAAAAGCTGCGCCGACATCCTTGAAAGCCGCCGTTGGGCCATGGAATAGTTCCAGCACCGACAGACGCGCCTTGTTGTGCACGTCACGCAGCGGCAGCGGAAAACCGAATGCGTCGCGGCAGATTGCTGCCAGTTCCGGCTCCAGCACGTCCCCGGCAAAAAACGGCGCCAGCAGCAGCGCCGCAATGTCTGCAGGCTGCTCCGCGCCATCAAAATCACTGATCTCGAAGCGCGGGTACTTTTGTGGAACGTACAGCCCGCCGTCTTCGGCCAGCCCGCGCCTGAGCGCATCGCTGAAGGCTGCAGGCTGTGCGCCGGCACGTGTGCTGACAAATTGCATCAGCGCTCCACGTGGGCACCGGGCGCATCGAGCGGTGACAGCCAGCAGTCGCTGGCCAGCCCGTGCGCCGCAAAGGCCGCCTGCATTGCGGCTGCCACGTGGTCACGATCCGCATCGGCCGTCCAGGCGAACATGCTTGGACCGCTGCCCGACAGTGAGCAACCCAGCGCGCCGGCATCGAGCGCTGCCTTCTGCACGTCGCGAAAACCCGGCACCATGTGTGCGCGTTGCGGCTCGACGATTACATCGATCAGTGAACGGCGGATCAGTGCCGGATCGTCGCGATAACAACCGGCGACAAAGCCGGCCAGTGCGCCAAGCTGCTCCACAGCCTCACTCATCGGTACCGTAGCGTGCAGCCCTTCACGAGCAGCACTCGTCGGTAGCACCAACGCCGGATGCACCAGTACGCTGCGCAGGCCGGACGGCACCGGCAGCGATACGACGTGCTGATCACTCCAGCCCTGTACCAGTGTCAGCCCGCCTAACAGCGATGGCGCAACGTTGTCAGCATGTGGAACCGCACCGCTGGCCAGCGCTTCGCCGGCCAGTGCATAGGCTAACAGGCATTCCTGCGACAGCGGTTCATCGAGCAGTGCATTGACAGCTACGACGGCAGCGACAGCAGACGCCGCTGAACCACCCATGCCTGAGCCAAGTGGTATACCTTTATGTATTATCAGCTCCGCACCAAAATCGGCATCGGCCGCTTCGAGCAGGCTGATGGCCGCCGCGCCCGCCGTGTTTTTCTCTGCTGTGACCGGCACCGCACAGGGCAAACCTTGCACCGCCTTGATCGTCACACCCTTTGCGCTGGTGAGCCGCGCCGTGCAGCGGTCGCCGACCCCGGCGATCGCCTGGCCCAGCACGTCAAAACCAACCGCGACGTTGCCGATCGACGCCGGCGCGAAGGCAGTCACCGCGGCAGTCATACCGAGGCGCCCAGGTAGCCGGCCAGACGCAGCAGGTCGGCAAATACGCCGCCGGCCGTTACCGCCGGCCCGGCGCCGGGGCCCTGCACGACTAACGGGTTGTCGCAATAGCGTGCCGTCTGGAACTGGACAATATTGTCGGTGAGATTGATATGGGCAAACGCCGAGTCCGCGCTGACGGGGGTGAGTCCAACACTGGCGCTGCCGTCGGCCTCGAGACGGCCGATGTAACGCAGTACCTCGCCAGCGTTTGCGGCCTGCCGGTAAACCTCTGCAATCACGTGATCGTAATCGGCCAGACCATCGAGGAACTGCTCGATCGAGCAGTCCCGGAGAACTTCAGGCACCAGGCTTTCCAGCTGGATGTCGTCGAGCTCCAGTTCCAGCCCCATCTCGCGACCGAGGATTACCACCTTGCGCGCGACGTCCATGCCGGACAGGTCGTCGCGTGGATCCGGTTCCGTGTAACCCAGTTCACGCGCCTCACGCACCAGCGCCGAAAAAGGCCGGGTGCCGTCATAAAGATTGAACAGGTACGCCAGGGTCCCGGAGAAGATGCCCTCGATACGAGTTATGCGGTCGCCTGTCTCGCGCAGGTCACGTAACGTCTGGATGATGGGTAGCGCGGCCCCGACCGTGGTCTCGTAGAGAAATCGCGCGTCGCCAGCGCGGCGTTCGCGTATCAGTTGCTGGTAATACTCGAAGCTGCCGGAATTTGCTTTCTTGTTGGGGGTGACTATATGAATGCCGCGCCCCAGCCACCCAGCGTACTCGGCAGCGACAATGTCAGACGAGCTGCAATCGATAATGAGCGAATGCGGCAGGTGTTCCGTTTTTATGTGGTCGGCAAAGCGGGAAAGGTCTAGTGGCGTGCCGTTTGCGCCGAGACGATCACGCCAGCCGTCGAGTTCGATACCGCGCTCGTCGAGCACCATGTGACGTGAGGTTGCCAGCGCCCGCACCCGCAGGTCGAGATTGAGCTCATCAGCCAGGCGTGTCGCTTCGCCGGACATCTGTTCCAGCAGCACGCTGCCAACCGAGCCCGGCCCGATGAAACCAATCGAGAGGGTCTGCGGCGATAGATAGAAGCCGGCGTGTACCGCACGCAATGCGCGCACGGTGTCACTGTCGTCGATCACCGCTGATATGTTGCGTTCTGACGAGCCCTGGGCAATGGCACGGACATTGACGCCGGCACGGCCGAGGCTGCCGAACACCTTTGCCGCTACGCCCGGTATGCCGGCCATGCCGTCGCCAACCACGGCGAGGATGCTGCATCCCGGTGTGACTTCTATCGACTGCAACTGGCCGGTGTCGAGTTCCGGCCGAAAAGCATCAGACAGGACACCGGAAACGCGGCCGGCATGCTCATCGCGCACGGCGAAACAGATCGAGTGCTCCGAGCTGCCCTGCGAAATCAAAACTACCGAGATCCCGGCATCGCGCAGTGCCCCGAACAATCGCCATGCGGTACCCGGTACGCCGATCATGCCGGCACCTTCAACATTTACCAGCGCCATGCCATCGATAGCGGTAATGCCCTTGACCACGCTGGAGGCGGACGCCTTGCTGCCTATGCGGGTGCCTGCAGTCGTGGGTGCAGCGCTGTCACGAATGTAGATTGGAATCCCGCTGTCGACCGCAGGCGCCATCGTGCGCGGATGCAGCACCTTGGCACCGAAGTAGGCAAGCTCCATCGCTTCGTCATAGGTCAGCTCGGCGATCACCGCCGATTCGGCAACCAGTCGCGGGTCTGCGCTCATTACACCGGGCACGTCAGTCCAGATATTGACCTGGCTGGCATCGAGCAAAGCGGCAAAAATCGAGGCCGAATAGTCGCTGCCGTTGCGGCCCAGTGTCGTTTGCACGCCATCGCGATCGCGTGCGATGAAGCCGGTGATCACCACCGTACCGTGAAAATCACCCAGACGGCGGCGCAGCCGCTGGCGTGACTCATCCCACAGCACATCAGGCCCGAGCTCACTGTGCTCGATAACCAGCACCTCGCGCGCATCGAGCCAGTCAACCGAATCGTCCGCCGCATCCTGCTGCAACAGCCCGGCCAGCAGTTGCGCCGACCATAGTTCGCCAGCGCCGGCAACAACGTCGCGCACCTGGGGAACCTCGGACCCGATCAGTGCCGTTGCATGCAGCACATCAGCCATGTCGGTACAGCTGGCATCAAAACTGGTCTGGAAGGCCTGCCGTGCCGACTCGTTGGCCAGCAATTCGTCGGCCAGCCGCTCGTGGTCGGCACGAATGGCAGCCAGCCCGTCCTTGTAGCCGTTGTCGCGGGTGCGTGCCTGATCGACCATTCGCAACAGGCGGTCGGTAACGCCACCCACGGCCGAAACCACGACGGCCCGCGGCACCCCCTGGCGGGAATCGACAATCGACGCTACACGACGAAAACAGTCGGCATCAGCCAGGCTGCTGCCGCCGAATTTGTGCACTATCCATGGTTCAGAGGTCATCGTCGCGGCAGCGTACGCCATGGCGTGGCGCACGACAAGAAACTCAGGGCAGCTGCGCCAGGTAGCGCCGGACTGTCTCAGCCAGGCCAAACTGCAGCGCATCGGCAATCAGCGCGTGACCGATGGATACCTCGGCAACACCACCGATCGCGAGAAAGGCAGCCAGGTTGTCACAATCGAGGTCATGTCCGGCATTGACCTTGAGCCCGGCCTCGCGGGCAGCGGCGGCTGCGCCACGGTATTGCCCCAGCACCTCGCCCTGCCTGGCCGTGCCCCAGGCTCGCGCATAGGCTTCTGTGTACAGCTCTATCCGATCCGCGCCGAGTTCACGCACCAGCCCATACTCCCGCGGGTCCGGATCCATGAACAGGCTGACACGACAGCCCAGCTCGCGGCACTCGGCGATTACCGGTGCCAGCGCGGCGGCATGATGCGCAACCGGCCAGCCGTGATCCGACGTTACCTGGTTGTCGCCATCAGGCACCAGCGTCACCTGGGTCGGCAGCACATCGCGGATGAGCTGCATGAACCCGGGATAGCCGCCAGCCGGCCCGGCAAAGGGATTGCCTTCGATGTTGTACTCGACCTGCAAAACCTCGGCCAGCGCGTACACGTCATCAGGCCGGATGTGACGCATGTCGGGTCGCGGGTGCACGGTAATGCCATGGGCACCCGCGGCAACGCAGGTTTGCGCTGCTGCCACCACGTCCGGGCGGCTGCCGCCGCGCGCATTACGCAGCACTGCCACCTTGTTGACGTTGACACTGAGACGCGTCATCAGTGCACCTTGCGCGGCAGGCCGATCTCCCACTCCGGTATCCAGCTGGCTTTGGCCTCGAGGTAGGCGTGCCCTTCCGGCTCACGATCGATTGGCGTTGCGATATTGGCCAGCACGACGTGGACTTCTCCCGGCCACTTCTGCGACTCGAACAACATCGTGCTGCCACAGGAGGCACAGAAACTGCGTATCGCTTCATTTGACGAACGAAACCGGTGCAGCTGGTCCTCGCCGGCGGTAATCAGGAATTGCTCCGCATCCACGCCAACCCAGGTGACAAAACCCGCGCCATGGGCGCGCCGGCATATCGTGCAGTGACAATGCGCGCACCACTTGGTTGGCAACCGCAACTCAAACCTGACTGTGCCGCACAGGCACCCACCGGTGGCTTTCTTGCTCATGGGTGAATAATACCGGGGATTTGGAAGATGGTGGGGGCACTAGGATTCGAACCTAGGACCAGCGGCTTAAAAGGCCGATGCTCTACCGACTGAGCTATACCCCCAATCCGGGTCGGGTCAGTTCAAGCGGCGCATGATACCGCACCGTGACGGCGGTTCAAGCATCAACGGTAGCGCGTGGGATCGGCAGCTCCGGCAGCGGCAAAGCCATCCCGGCGCAGCTGGCACGATTCGCAGCGCCCGCAGGCCCGGCCGGTGCTGTCGGCCTGATAGCAGGAGACGGTAAGCGCATAATCCACACCAAGTTCCAGGCCGCGGCGGATGATGTCGCCCTTGCTCAGATCGATCAGCGGCGCATGGATGCGCAGTGGCCTACCCTCTACGCCTGCCCGGGTGGAAATACCGGCCAGTTGCTCGAAGGCATCAATAAATGCCGGTCGGCAATCAGGGTAGCCCGAGTAGTCAACCGCGTTGACGCCAATAAATATGTGCTCGGCTTCTATGACCTCTGCGTAACCCAGTGCCAGCGCAAGCAGCACCGTGTTGCGTGCCGGTACATAGGTAACCGGAATTCCCGTGGACCGTTCTTCCGGTACGTCAATGTCACTGTCAGTCAGCGCCGAGCCGCCGATTACGCCCAGGTCGACACCAATCACCCGATGCTCGTGTGCGCCAAGCATTGCCGCGATCTGCTCGGCGGCGGCCAGCTCTGCATCGTGACGCTGGCCATAAAACACGCTCAAGGCATGGCTTTTGTAACCCTCGTGCCGCGCCAGAGCCAGAACCGTGGCCGAATCCAGCCCGCCCGACAGCAGCACAACGCCGGTTTTAGTATCACTCAATGCCCGGCCTCCTCGCCCCACAGCAGCTTGTGCAGCTGCAGCTGGAAGCGCACTGGCAGCTTGTCCGCCAGTATCCACTCCGCCAGCTTTACTGGCTGCATCTGGCCGTAGCTTGGTGAAAAAAGAACCTCGGCCTGTGTCTCGCTGTGCGCAACGAAATCTCGCGCCCACTCATAGTCTTCGCGTCCGCAAATGACAAACTTGACCTGGTCACGGGCGCGCAGCATAGGCAGGTTTTCGGCCCGGTTTCGCTGCGCCTCGCCCGAAGCGGGTGTCTTTACATCCATGACGATCGTGACGCGCTCGTCCAGGTTGCCGACATCAAATGCGCCGCTGGTTTCAATCGATACGGCATAGCCGGCATCGCACAGGCGTGCCAGCAGTCCGGGGCAGTTTTTTTGTGCCAGTGGCTCCCCACCGGTGACGCAGACATATCTGGCACCGAGCCCGGCAACCCGCGCAAGAATGTCGTCGTAGGACATCCATTCACCACCAAAGAATGCGTAACTGGTATCGCAGTACCGGCAGCGCAGCGGGCAGCCGGTTAGTCGCACAAATACCGTTGGTATACCGACACTGACGGCCTCACCCTGCAGGGAATGAAAGATCTCGGTGATTTTCAGCCGTTCGCCGGCTGGCAGATCTTCTTTGCGCGTCACGCTGTTCATAGCTGCCGGCAAAAACCGGGTCTGGCGCTATCAGCGGCCCTCGCCGCTCATCCGCTCCAGCCGCTGACGTGCCAGCCGTGCGGCAGTCGAATCGGGATGCTCTGCGACGACCCGCTCCAGCGCCGCACGCGAGTCGGCGTATTTTTTAAGTTCGTAGTGGCTGTACCCGATTTTTAACAGCGCATCGGGAATCTTGCGCGAGTCCGGATATTCGCTGACTACCCGCTGGAACTCCGTAAGCGCCTTGCTGAACTGCCGCTCAACGTAAAGGGCTTCGGCGAACCAGTACTGCGCATTGTCGACGAGGCTGCTCTGCGGATAGCGCGCGACGAATTCAGCGAATGCCGTCCCCGCCTCGTCATAACGCCCTTCTTCGAGCAATCCAAAAGCCGCCTTGTAGGCATCACGGTCGCTTACCGCCTGGGTGGCCGCGTTGCCGCCATCAGACGTCACCGGCGCAGCCAAACCACCGGCCGCACCGCTTTCCAGCGCATTAAGCCGGCCGTCTATATCAACGTACAGATCGCGCTGCCGGTTGCGTGCGCCCTCACTTTCGAACTTAAGCGTTTCGACCTCATTGCGCAGCTCGGCCAGTTCGGCTGTGACCTGTTGCAGCTCCGTGAGCAGACTTATCAGGCTCTGGTTTTCCATTACCCGCTCTACCTGCATCAGCCGCCCCTCGAGCTCGGTGAGTTTGAGCAGGACCGGGTCTTCCTCCGGTGGCACGGTAGCGCAGGAAGCAAGGGCTGCCGCCACCAGTAGCAGCGGCAGCCTTGTAACTGACGACAGTTTACTCAACGGTAAATAATCTCCACCCGTCGATTACGCGACCAGGCCGACTCGTTGTGACCGGGATCAGCCGGGCGCTCCTCACCGTAGCTGACGGTGCTGACCTGACTGGCGCTTACACCTTGCAGCAGTAATGCACGACGCACAGCATGGGCACGTCGCTCGCCCAGACCGATGTTGTATTCGCGCGAACCACGCTCGTCGCAATGACCCTCGAGCATAATACGCTGCGACGGATTGCGTGCGAGATTGCGTGCGTGAGCCTCGATAATATCGACAAACTCGCGACGAATTTCGCTGGTGTCGAAATCAAAATACAGCGTGCGCTGCCCAAGCAGCTGCTGCAGCGCCATTTCGCGCATCTCTTCCGGCGTTGGACCCGGTGGCGGCGGTGGTGGCGGTGGTGGCTGAGTTACCGGTGGCGGCTCGGGCATTGTGTCCGGCGGCGTTTCCACTGCCTGCTGCCCGCCGCAGGCGACGAGCATCAGCGCCAGCGCAGTCAAAAAAACAGATCGCATATTGATCATGAACCCTCTCCTAAGATTTAGTGCAGCAACTACGGCACAGCGAAGGGCGACCAGACCGGTTCGCGCACATCTCCCAGGCGGGAAACGAGCTGCTGATGAAACCGACCGTCAGTAGATACAGCAGCCAACACGCCCAATCCGCTGTCTTCAGTAGCATAGATGATCATACTGCCATTTGGTGAAAAACTTGGCGACTCGTCCAGCCTGCCTTTGGTCAGAACCTGGGTCGCCCCGCTGCCGAGATCAACAAGAGCAATTCGGTAATTACCGCGGTCGTTGTGCACGACAGCGATCTTCTGCTGGCTCGGTGCCAGTCGCGGGCGGGCATTGTAGTTACCCTCAAAGGTGACGCGCTGCGGCTTGCCGCCGCCGGCGGCCACCTGGTAGATCTGCGGCCCGCCGGCCCGGTCAGAGGTAAAAAACAGGCTTTTTCCGTCCGCTGACCATACCGGCTCGGTGTCGATTGCCGAGTGCCGGGTAACCCGGTCCAGCGTGGCGGTGGCGAACTCCACGACGTGTACATCGACGTTGCCCCAGTCGTCCGACAGGGCCAGTGCCAGCCGTTTGCCATCAGGCGACCACGCCGGAGCGCCGTTGACTCCGGGCCGCGCCGAAACCCGGCTGCGCTGTCCGCTGGCCAGTTCCTGCACGTATACCGCGCTGCCATAGTTCTCAAAAGCCACGTAGGCAAGGCGCGTGCTGTCGGGTGACCAGGCCGGCGACATGAGCGGCTCGTCTGAGCGCACCACGACCTGCTGGTTGGCGCCATCGGCGTCGGCAACGATCAGTTCATACTCGCCGTCCTTGCTGCTGATGTACGCAATTCGGGTAGAAAATGCACCCCGCTCGCCGGTCAGTGCCTCGTAGATAAGGTCGCTGACCTGGTGCGCTGCCGCACGCAGCGCGTCCGGCCGGGCCGGGATGGTGTAAGCCAGCAGCTGCTCGCCACGTACCACGTCAAACAGCTGGAAGCCGATAGCATAGCGCCCGTCCGGTGACTCACCAACGCTGCCCACCGCGACAACTTCAGCCCCGAGCAGACGCCAGTCCGCAAAATCGACCTCGCTGCCCGACGTGGGCTTTTCGATCATGTCACCACGGTCCATCGGCGCGAAGCGACCGCTGCGCGCGAGGTCGGCATCGACGACCGCGGCGATGTCGAGCGGCGGGCTGGTGCTGCCGCTGACTCCGAACGGAATGATGGCTACGGGTATGGCGTCGGAGACGCCCTCGCGGATAACCACCGTCAGGTCGGCAGAAACAACCGTGCTGCACAACGCGGCAAATAACAGGGCAACAAGTCTAGTTTTCAGGTTCAAAAAGCACTCTCACTCTGCGTTCAAATAATCTCGGGTCTCGCGGCGGTGGCAGCGGCGAGGCCTTGTAGACGGCCGCTTCGATCGAGCGGACCACGGCAGCGTCGCCGTTACAGCTGACAATCTTTACGCCGGTCACTTCGCCACCCGGTATCTGGGTCAGCAGCAACTCGCACTTCAGCCCGCTCAGGGCGCCGGGGGGCTGGATCCAGTTGCGTACGATGCGCTGGCTGATCAAAGTCTTGTATTCATCCAGCAGTCCGGACTCTACTGCATCTCGCCGTGCTGCTTCTTCGGCAATCTGGCGGCGCAATTGTTCCTCTCTTTCTTCCTGTAACTGCGCCTCGCGCCGTGCCGCTTCTTCCCTGCGGCGTTTTTCTGCCAACGCCGCCTGCTCCTTTTTCACACGCTCGGCTTCCAGCTCGGCCAACCGCTGCTGCTCAGCCTCTGCTTTCGCTTCGCGCTCGGCGGCGGCCTTCTGCTCCGATTCCTGCTGCGCCTTGCGCTCGGCGGCGGCCTGCTGCTCGCGCTCCCTGCGCTGCTGCTGTTCCTCGCGCTCGGCTGCCTGGCGGCGTCGTTCTACCTCGGCCAGGCGCTGCTCCTCGCGCTCGCGCTCGGCACGCGCCCTGGCCGCCTGTTCATCCAGCTCACGCTGCACCTCGGCAGCCCGGATGGCCTCGTCTGCGGCCTGCAGTTTTTCCAGCTCGGCCGCGATCAGTGATTCGTCGACTACCGCCGCCTGGATCGCCAGCGGTGGCGACTCGGATGCCGCGGTA
>JABDJB010000065.1 GCA_013003425.1 Gammaproteobacteria bacterium
GCCAGGCGTGTGCCTCGAACGTGGCGATGGCGTTGGCAGCATGCACATAAGTGATGTCAGCAGGCTGATCGATATCGTCATAGGCGGCGCGAAACAGCTCGACATAGGCGGGGATCTCCCGCAGCCGTTGCGCCAGCAGTTCCCAGACAGCCGGCAGGTCACCGGCCGCGGCGGCATTGGCCACCGGGTTTTCACCGGCCTGACCGGCCATTTCGGTGCCGGAAGTGACCGGGAACATCGCCTGCACCGCGAGTACGTTATCCAGTCCGGCCGGCAGGTCGGCACCGGCGGGGCTCAGAAAACCCTGCGGCTGCGTAGCGTCGACTGCGACGCGCCCATCATGAAACATCACCCGGAACTCGCGGGCGCCGAGGTTGAATACAGGAGGCGCGTTACGCGGCACGCGTTCGTGAATCTCATCGGCGCCGATCCCGGTGTCGCGCGTTACGCCCAGACCGTTTCCGCCTTCGCCCACCGGCAGCGACAGGCCGTCACCGGTATCAGTCAGTGAGTGATGGCAGCTGGCGCAGGAAATATTGAAATTGCCACTCAGGATCTTGTCGAAAAACAGGTTCCGCCCCAGTTCGACCTTTTCTGCAGCCGGACGACCGTTGTCGTAATAGTCGGAATCTTTCACCGCGCCGGTGGCGAAAGCCGCCGTGGTGAAAACTGTCAACCCCGCGACGCCGCAGGCTGCTGCGACAAAAAGATGTTTCATTTGATGCTCTCCGGACCGTGGCTTGACTGTAGCTCCGCACGAGCTGGCAGGTACAGTCTTATAAATAATCTTTCCCCCCAATTATAGAGGATGGCCGGTTCGTCGGAAAGCCAGTTCCAGGGACAGTTCACTTAACAGTTTCAGGGACAGTTCACTTAATTGCATGCAATTAAGTGAACTGTCCCTGAAACTGGGCGAAGTGCTTATCATTTCGCAACGGAATTAAGTCGTATTCTCAGACGTCGGGCAGTCCGGAACCGGTGCGAGCCAGGTAATCGTTAAGTGCCAGTATCTCCAGGTTGTCGGCATTGCGGTGACGCAACGCTTCAACCACTGCTGTAGCCAGCTGCAGGTCAGTTATCAGCGGCACACCATAATCAACGGCACGGCGGCGTATGAGATAGCCGTCGGGCCGGCCGAATTCGTCATAAGTCCGTGGCACATTGATGACACAGTCCACTTCGTCGCGCTCGATCAGTTCCAGCGCCGTCAGGCCTTCGCCCGGCCGTTTGCCGACTTCGGTGCAATCGATGCCAAGCTGGCGCAGCGCCTCGGCCGTGCCGGCAGTGGCAAAGACCGGGAGTTTCAGTTCATCGGCGATGATCCGCGCCTCGTCGCCAAACAGGTATTTTTCCTGCAGCGGACCCAGCGACAGCAGCACACCCTTGCGCGGGAAACGGAAACCGGTGGCCAGCATGCCGTGCAGCAGCGCCTCGTGCAGGTCGCTGCCCAGGCAACCGACCTCGCCGGTGCTGGCCATCTCCACGCCCAGCATGGGGTCAACGCCGAACAGGCGGGAGAAGGAAAACATCGGTACTTTCACGCCGACATAGTCCAGGTCAAGGCTGTTGTTGTTTACCTCGGCCTTGCTGCCGAGAATGCGACGCATCGCTTCGGCTGCATAGTTGGCGCCGGTAACTTTCGAGACAAAAGGAAAGCTGCGTGAAGCGCGCAGGTTGCATTCAATGACCTTTACCGCGTTCTGTTTTGCCAGGAACTGCATGTTGAACGGCCCGGTTATCGCCAGCTCCCGCGCAATGACCGAAGCAATCTGCCTGACGCGTCGAATGGTTGGCAGGTACAGCCGCTGCGGCGGCAGGACCAGCGTGGCATCGCCGCTGTGCACGCCGGCATCCTCGATATGTTCGCTGATCGCCCAAAGCACCAGCTCACCGTCGCTGGCAACCGCATCAATCTCGATTTCGCGTGCGTGTGTTTCGAATTTCGATACCACAACCGGATGTTCCGGCGACACGCGCCGCGCGCGCGACAGGATATCGGCCAGCTCGGTGGGCTCGTGCGCCACGCTCATGGCCGCGCCACTGAGCACGTAGCTCGGCCGCACCAGCACCGGGAAACCGCCGAGGCGCTCTACCGTATTTGGCGCTTCGGTGACATCGGTGACGTGAAACCAGCGTGGCTGGTCGATGCCCAGCTCATCGAGCAGTGAGCTGAACTTGTTGCGGTCTTCGGCGCGGTCGATGTTTTCCGGGCTGGTGCCCAGGACCTTCACACCGGCATCGTGAAGCCGCTTGGCGATGCTGTTGGGTACCTGGCCGCCCATGCTGACGATGACGCCGTCGGGCTGCTCGATTTCGTACAGGTCCATGACTGATTCAAAACTGATCTCGTCGAACACCAGCCGGTCACACATGTCGTAATCGGTGCTTACGGTTTCCGGGTTGTAGTTGACCATGATGGTCTCGTAACCCTCGGCAGCTGCCGCTTCGACAGCGTTCACACAGCACCAGTCAAACTCGACGCTTGAGCCGATGCGATAAACGCCCGAGCCGAGCACCATGATTTTCTTGTTTGTTGAGGGCTCGACGTCGCTGCGGCTGGCGTGATAAGTCGAGTAAAGGTAATTGGTGTTGGCCGGGAATTCCGCCGCCAGCGTGTCGATCTGGGCCAGCTGCGGGCGGATGTCGTATTCATGACGCAGGGCGCGTACGGAGCCGCGCTCGCCACCGGTTATGGTCTCGATAGCCTGGTCGGAAAACCCCAGCTGCTTCGCGCTGTGCAGCTGGTCAGCATCCGGCGCCCTGCCGCCGTCGCTGAGCTGCTTGTGCATGGTGACGATCGGCTCCATACCGTGCAGGAACCATGGATCGATACGGGTGATCTTTGCCACTTCGTCCGTCGTCATGCCACCACGCAGTGCCCGCGCCAGCGCAAACACGCGTCGCGGCGTGGCGTTTTTCAGCTCTTCTTCGAGGTCGTCGAAGCTGAAGGCATCAGGGTCAAGTCCGTCGACACCGATATCGAGCATGCGCAGCGCTTTCTGTATGACTTCGGCAAAGGTGCGGCCGATAGCCATCACCTCGCCCACGCTTTTCATTTCGCTGCCAATCTGTTTGGTGGCGCCGTGGAACTTGGTCAGGTCCCAGCGCGGCACCTTGCACACCAGGTAATCCAGTGCCGGTTCGAAAAAGGCCTTGGTGCGCCGGGTAATGCCGTTGGGAATTTCTGCCAGGTTGAAACCCAGCGCCAGTTTTGCTGCGACGTAGGCCAACGGGTAACCGGTTGCCTTGCTGGCCAGCGCGCTGGAGCGCGACAGCCGGGCGTTGACCTCGATAACGCGGTAATCGACGCTGTGCGGGTCCAGTGCGTACTGGATGTTGCACTCGCCGACTACGCCGAGGTGCCGCACCGTCTTGATCGCGATGGTGCGCAGCAGCTGGTACTCCTCGTCGTTGAGCGTCTGCGACGGGGCCACGACGATCGATTCGCCGGTGTGTATGCCCATCGGGTCGAGGTTTTCCATGTTGCACACGGTCACGCAGTTGTCCTGTGCATCGCGGATAACTTCGTACTCGATTTCTTTCCAGCCGCGCAGGCATTCCTCGACCAGCACCTGCGGCACGCCGCCGGCAAACGCGCGGCGCAGTGCATCGTCCAGGTCCGGTTCGCTTTCGACTATGCCGCTGCCCTTGCCGCCAAGCGCAAACGCGCCGCGCAGCATGACCGGGAAACCGATTTCGGTTGCCGCCTTGCGTGCGCTGGCGGCATCGTTGCAGGCAAAACTGCGTGCAGTCTTTACATCAATTTCGTTGAGCCGGTCGACAAAGCGCTGACGGTCTTCGGTGTCCTGGATCGAGGCTATCGGCGAACCGAGCACCGTGACGCCATGTTCGAGCAGCACGCCGCGCCGGTCCAGCTCGATACCGCAGTTGAGCGCCGTCTGGCCGCCAAATGACAGCAGGATAGAATCGACGTTTTCTTTCTCGATGATCCGGGTGACAAAGTCCGGCGTAACGGCGTGCAGGTAGACCCGGTCGGCCAGCGTGGTGCTGGTCTGGATGGTCGCGATGTTCGGGTTGACCAGCACGGTGTAGACGCCTTCTTCTTTCAGCGCCTTTATTGCCTGCGAGCCGGAATAATCGAATTCGCCGGCCTGGCCGATTTGCAGCGCGCCCGAACCCAGCACCAGTGCCCGTTTTACGTGTGCTGGTTTCATGTGTTTTTCAGCTCCCGCACCTGCTGCAGGAAATCGTCAAACAGGAAGCCGGTATCGGTGGGCCCGGGATGCGCTTCGGGGTGGAACTGCACGCTGTAAAACGGCCGGTCGGTACAGCGTATGCCCTCATTGGTTTCATCGTTGACGTTGACGAACCAGGGTTCCCAGCCGTCGGGCAGCGTGTCATCACGTACCGCGTAGCCATGGTTCTGACTGGTGACATAGCAGCGTCCGGTGCGCCGGTCCTGTACCGGCTGGTTACAGCTGCGGTGACCGTAGGGCAGCTTGTAGGTATCGCCACCGGCAGCGAGCGTGAGTATCTGGTTGCCCAGGCAAATGCCGAAGATCGGTTTGCGCCAGGTTTTCATCAGTTCGCCCAGCCGGCCGATGAGCACATCGAGGTCTTTGGGATCACCCGGCCCGTTGCCGATCAGGATGCCATCGGCATTCGCGGCATGGGGTGCCAGTTCGGCATGCCACGGGATGCGGTTCACGCTGGCGTCGCGCGCCAGCAGTGAGCGGACGATGTTGTCCTTGGCGCCGATATCGATGAGCAGGATATTGGTGTCGCCGCCGTCGTAGCGCACAGGTTCATGTGGCGCCACGCGCAAAAAAACTTCACGTTCCATGTCGACGGTCGCGGCGCCTTTTTGTGCGGCAGCGACCGGCGCGTCGGCCGGCAGCAACCAGCCACGCATGGTGCCATGCGCGCGCAGGTGACGGGTAAGCGTGCGCGTGTCGATACCGGTAACGGCGGGGATGTTTTCTGCGCGCAGCCATTCGGCCAGCGAACGCGTCGCGGAATAGTGACTGTAGTGGTCGACGTAGTTCTGCACGACCAGCGCCTGCACCTGGATCCGGCCGGATTCGTAAGGGCCGTCCAGCGTTGCTTCCCGGCGTGGCGCCGGCACGCCGTAATTGCCGATCAGCGGATAGGTGGTTACCAGGATCTGGCCACAGTAGGACGGGTCGGTCAGCGTCTCGATGTAGCCGGCCATGCCGGTGTTGAATACCACTTCGCCGGCGACCGTCGTATCCGCGCCGAATGAACTCCCGGCCATCTCGGTGCCGTCTTCAAGCAGTAGTCTGAGATCTGGCTTCATTCGGCCTGCTTCTTTGTTACAAGTTCGTTGAATCCGGGCGCGCCAATCAGCGATTCGGCAACCCGCCGGGCCATCACTTTACTGCCAGCATCGGTGAAATGCACCGAATCGGCGAAATGCACCGGATCACCCGGTATATCGTTTTCACCGTCTACCAGGTGCAGGTCCAGGCGCTGGGCCACGGTGCGAATGGTTTCATTGTAAGTTGCAAAACCCTGCAACAGTCCCGTAATGGTCATGTACGGCATGTAATACAGGCCGGTTACGGCGGCCGCGGCCTGCTGCTTGTCGGTCTGGTCCGGGCGCAGATGGGTGCTGAACGTAACCAGCGCAACAAAATCGGCGACCTGTCCGGCCGCCGTGCCCAGTTCCACCAGCGCAGCCTCGAACGGCGCGGCGAGGGCGGCAGTGTCGACTGTGAGCTTTGGTTCTGCGTCCGATGCCTGCGCCTGTTGCGTGCGCACTCGCAGGTTCTTCTCAACCAGGTACGACAGCAGCGAGTACTCAGACAGCCAGCTCAACCCGTCCTCGGTACGTTCGCGTGCGACACCTTGTCGGACCGCTTCCTCGTAGCTGTAAAGCGACAGGTCATTGGTGGCGTGATAAATGACAACGGCATCGGGTTCTAGTTGCTGCACCCGGGCGCGCAGGTTTTTCAGCGAGGTTTCGGCGGCGTAGCCGGGCACGCCGGCATTGATGTATTCGAACCTGACCTGCGGCCAGCGCTGCTGCAGCTGTTGTATTACAAGGTGTGGCCAGTTGGCCTCATTGCTGCTTACCTCGGCGCCGTACGTGGTCGAGCCACCAAGAAACGCAATGCGCAAGACGCCGGGTGGCTTCGGGTTGCTCAGCTCGGGGCTGCGAAAACCCAGGCTGTTAGTACGGATGCCGCCGCGGTCGATGGAGGGCAGCGGTACGCGCAGACCGCTGTCGCTGTCTTTTGTAAATGTGTCCTCGACACCCCACATGTCGCCGTGCTTGACGTAGTGGCGCACCCTGACCGCTCCTTCGGCCAGCAGCACCAGGATGACGGACAACACTGCAAGGACGACCACCACGAGCGCAGCCTGCTGCCAGCGGGCAAGATCGTCGAGCTTGCTCATCGCGAGGCGGTCACACGTTTGCCTAGAATATGGTGTAGATAAACGGTGCCAGCGCGGAACCCTGCGAGAAAACGATGAGCGCGCCGAGCAACAGCATCACGATGATAAGCGGCGCCATCCAGAACTTGCGTCGCTCGCGCATGAAAGACCACAGGTCTTTGATGAATTCCATCAGAAAGGTTTCTCCAGGTTTTCTTTTGGCGCCTTGTGGCTGGTGACGCGGTAGCTGGGCATCTCTTTGTCCAGCTTGCGCGCCATCGGGTCGCGGCTGATCAGCTTCATCACCAGCGCCATGGGCAGCAGCACGCCGAAAAACACTATCCCCAGTATCAGCGGCGTGGTCAATTTACTCATGAACAGGCCGAAGTGCATCCAGCCGCGGTATACCGGCCGCAGCACCGCCGGCACGATCAGCCCGCAGGCGACCAGTACACTGCCGGCAATCCACGGCCAGCGCGGGATCGGCACCTCCAGCAGCCATGGCAGCAGCAGCGCGAAGATCACAATAATGGCGCCGGCCATGGTAAAGCCGAAGTTGCGCAGGCCCTTGCGGTCCAGTTCGGGAATCGTATGCATCATCAGTCCAGCTCGAACTCTTCGCGCCAGGACTCGTCTTTTTCCCAGTGCGGCTGATCCGGCTTGGCAAGCACGAAGTTCTCGACCACCAGGTAGTCCATCTCGGTACGCATGAAGCAGCGATAGGCGTCTTCAGGCGTGCACACGATGGGCTCGCCACGCACATTAAAAGAGGTGTTGACCAGAACTCCGCAGCCGGTGCGTCGCTCGAATGCGCTGAGCAGGGCGTGATAGCCGGGGTTGGTATCGGCATGCACAGTCTGGATGCGTGCCGAGTAGTCGACGTGCGTGATGGCCGGCAGCTCGGAGCGCTTGATATTAAGTTTTTCTATACCGAAGAGGCTCTTTTGTTCATCGCTCATCGGGATGCGCAGGCTCTCTTTCACCGGCGCGACAATCAGCATGTACGGGCTGGGCTGGTCCTGCTCGAAGTAGTCGGACACACGTTCTGCCAGTACCGACGGAGCAAACGGCCGGAATGACTCGCGGTACTTTATCTTGAGGTTCATCACCGACTGCATTTTTGCGCTGCGCGGATCGCCGATGATGGAGCGACCGCCCAGTGCGCGCGGGCCAAACTCCATGCGGCCGCGAAACCAGCCGATGACTTTTTCATCTTCGAGGTATCCGGCCAGCTGATCGAACAGCTGGTCATCATCGAGACGCTGGTAGCTGGCGTTGAATGCGTCCAGCTGGCGGCGTATTTCGTCATCTTTGAAGCGTGGCCCCAGGTAAGAGCCGGCCATGCGGTCCTTGCCGTTAACCTGGCGCTTGCCATCATGGTAGTCATGCCAGGCAATGGCGGCTGCCCCGAGCGCGCCGCCGGCATCGCCGGCTGCCGGCTGCACCCAGATGTTTTTGAACGGCCCCTCGCGCTGGATGCGGCCGTTGGCTACGCAGTTGAGCGCGACGCCACCGGCCAGGCACAGGTTTTCCTCGCCAGTCTCCTTTTGTACTGTGCGGGCCAGGCGCAGCACGACTTCCTCGGTGACTTTCTGTATTGACGCAGCGATGTCCATTTCCTTTTGTGAGATCGCTGTTTCGGGTTTGCGTGGCGGGCCGCCGAACACCGCGTCGAACTTCTCGTTGGTCATGGTCAGCCCGGTGCAGTAGTTGAAGTGCTGCATATCGAGCCGGAACGTGCCGTCGTCCTTGAGGTCCAGCAGCTTGTCCAGGATCAGGTCGACGTACTTCGGTTCGCCGTAGGGTGCCAGCCCCATCAGCTTGTATTCGCCGGAGTTGACCCGAAACCCGGTGTAATAGGTAAAGGCCGAGTAGAGCAGCCCGAGTGAATGCGGGAAGTCGATTTCCCACAGTGGTGTGAGTGTGTCGCCGTCACCGCGCCATACTGAAGTTGTTGCCCATTCGCCCACACCGTCGAGACACAGCACGGCGGCTTTTTCGAACGGGCTGAAAAAGAATGCCGATGCGGCATGCGACTGGTGATGTTCGGCGAACAGCAGTTTTGGCAGTTCTTTCTCGCTGCAGTCCGCGAGCGACATCAGTTCTCTTTTCAGCGTGGTTCGCAGGTAGAGTTTTTCTTTCAGCCACACCGGCATCGCGGCGAGGAACGAGCGGATACCCTTCGGTGCGTAGCTGAGATAAGTCTCGAGCAGGCGCTCGAACTTGACCAGCGGCTTGTCGTAAAACACCACGTTGCTGAGTTCAGTGAGCTTTACCCCGGACTCTTCCAGGCAATAGCGGATGGCGCCGACCGGAAAGTGTGAGTCATGCTTTTTGCGTGAGAAACGTTCTTCCTGCGCTGCGGCCAGCACCTCGCCATCGGCCAGCAGTGCCGCCGCGCTGTCGTGGTAGTAGGCCGAAATACCCAGTATGTATCGAGGTTGAGACATGTATAACAATGAGCCTGCCGCGTGGTCCGGGTGCACACTAATACCGGAACTTGCGGCCGAGGGAAAGCAACCCGC
>JABDJB010000066.1 GCA_013003425.1 Gammaproteobacteria bacterium
AAGCTGCGGGCGCTGATCGCCGATGCGCGGCGGCGCCAGCACGGTACCGAGGAGTACCCTGCCGCGCTGAAGCTGGCCCAGGAAAGCGTGGCCCCCACGCTGCGGATCATTCGCAACAGTGAGCGCGAGGCGGGTATGCACTCGGAACTGCTGAGCAGGCTCGGCGAGTGGCTACCCGATTGCATGGCCTACCTGGTGGCAGCCAACGGTGCGGCCACCGACCTGGAAGCCGACGCGTTGCGAGAAATCGAACGCGGGCTGGCCGAGAAAGTATTCGTATTGATCCAGTCAATACTGCAGATGGGTGTCACCAGGCGCAGCGCCTGCTACGACCCGGTGCTGATCAGTGAGCGACTGGATCCGGTGATGGACCTCGCCGATGTTATCGCCAAAACGAGGTCTGGTTAGAAGGAGCAAAGGATGAAGAAAGAGATAGGCAAAGTTTTAATAGCAAAGCAGATGGGCCGGGTTGGACCGGGCGCATTGGGACTCGGCATGTTGGCGGTTCTGGCCTTCGTGCTGCTGAGTGGCTCCTTTTACATCATAGATACCGGACATGTAGGCGTCGAACGAACGCTGGGCTCGGTCAACATGGTGGAAACGCAGGCCGGCGTGAACCTCAAGCTGCCTGTTTTGACACAGCACTTCGAGTTCTCGTCGAAGGAAATCACTATCGACCTGGAAGACCTGAGGCCGAAAGCGGCGGACAACCTGTCGCTGAAAGACCTGGACGTCACGGTGTTTTATCGCACGATGCCGGATTCGGTAGCCGAGATGATGGTGAAGTACAACGATACGTCGGTACACGGCGCCGAAGCGATGCTGCCGGCCTACCGCATGGTCTATCGCGAGGCGCGCGGCGCGATCTATGAAGCTGTTGCCAACATCGACAGCCTGGACCTGCATCGCCAGCGTGAAGCATTGCAGCTGTCGATAATCGATAACCTGCAGAAACGGCTCGACGAGAAGGACCCGCAGGTGTTTGAGATACCGCGCGTCGTCGTGCGGGCGCTGAACACCGATCCGAGTATCGAAGCCAGCATCCGTGAAGCGGTGCAAAATCAGAAGCGGCTGGAGGCCAAGCGCATCGAAGTCGATATCGCGCAAAAAGATGCGGAGATCGAAATCGAACGTGCCCGTGGTATTGCCCAGGCCAACGAGATAATTAACGCCAGCCTGACGGCTGAATATCTGCAGCACGAAGTTAACCTGGCTCTGCAGGCGTTTGCCGCCAACGGCGGGTCGACGGTAGTCATCCCGGCCAATATGCAGGGCTTCGACCTGATACTCGACCAGAGCCAGCTGCGCCGCTCGCAGTAGTAAACAGCTTATTCCTTATACGGGCCGGCACGACCGGCCCTTTTTTTTGGACTGCTGTGGGAAACGGACGGGCATCTTCCATCAGGACTGGAACGCCGGACAAAAATAGCGTCCGCGACCCGCAATCCTGCTCACATTCGCATGCAGGAAGGATGAATCCGTCTATTGCCGCGCGGCAGCGTAAGCCGGTAATGAAATCTGTGCGCAGCAGATGCCCGCACGTACGCGGCAAGCAGCGGCACCCCGCCGCCGCAGTCCTCAAAGTATTTCGTGGCACAACGGGGCGTCCTGGTCGCCGTACCCCTGGGGGCTTTTGCCGGGAGCATTACTCCGTAGGCGGCTGCCTTGCGCCGGATTAACAAACGCCCTGCCCGCTTGTTACGCGGGTGACGGCTCATCCAGTGCCAGCGCTCGCTGGTAAGCAGGCCGCGCCAGGCAACGGTCGGCGTAGTCGTTCAGCCGCGGCGAGTCGGGCATGATGCCAAACATGCGCATGAATACCGCGGACGAGCCGACCATGATATCGGCGGCGGAAAACTGCTCGCCAAGCAGCCAGGGCGCGTCGCCCAGCTCGCGCTCCCAGGTCTCGATCATCAACTCAAAATCGCCCCAGCCACGCTGACCGCGGGCGGTCTCCCAGCCGGCAAACTTTTCGGCCATCGCCGGTTCGATGACGCCGGGCGCGTACGTCATCCAGAACAGGTAGCGGCCGCGCAGCGGGCTGTCGACGGACGGCGCCAGGGCCTGTTGCGGATAGCGATCGGCAATGTAAAGACAAATCGCGGCTGAATCGGCGACGCGCACCGCACCATCCTCGAGCGCCGGGACTTTGCGCATCGGGCTGGCGGCGAGAAATGCCGGGTCGTTCTTTGCATCTTTTTTGCGCACGTCAATCAGCACGCGCTCGTATTCGACGCCCGCTTCCTCCAGCAACCAAACCGCGCGCGACGCGCGCGTCTGCGGACACCAGAACAGTTTCATCTATCGCTCCTGTTATGCCGGGCCGCACACGGCGGCAGGCTTTCAATGCTGCCGCATCGGGCGCGGCCCGGCACAGGTTTCTGCTAGCGACGATAGGCAGCCATGATGGTACCCGACAGCTTGCCATTGGAGGCAACGCGGGTTCCGCCAACTTCTACATCCGCTTTGGGAATGTGCACACTGAAAGTGCCGTCAGCATCGTTGTCGCCACCGGCCCAGGCATTATTACCCAGCCCGACGGTAACCATGCCGCCCATTTCCCAGGACATGTAGGCATCGCCCATTGGCTTGCTGGCCGGATTGAGCCCGATATCCATAATGGATAATTCCACCGTATTGTCGCTGGTCGAGGCGAAATACTCTTTCAACTGGTCGCCGTTCCTGCCGGCACTCATACTGGTCATGCGGCCGTTTTCAAACGTCATTTTCAGGTCTTCGATTGGCTTGCCGCGGAACATTGTCCGGTCGACTACCAGCGTGCCGCTCGCAGAACCCGGCGCAACGGTGGCGTACGCCTCGCCGGCCGGCAGCCACACCTGTGCAGGACCGGTTTTTACGTCGACATCCATAGTGCGCCCGGCGTTGATACGTGCAGCCTGCTGCGACAGGCGGAAGCGCAGGTCGGTGCCCGCCTTTGATTTGATGTGCACGTCAGTTCCCGGCGCGAGCATTCCGGTCACCAGTGTTGCCGCCGCTTCGATCTGGTCGGGCGCCACTTCCAGCGCTTTCCAGAAGGCGTCGGTCATCTTGCGGTGGTCGGCACCCACCGATGCGGCGTAGGCGGCGGTCGGGATGCCACCAGTCTGGCCCAGCGAGACCGAGCGCAGGCCGACGTTGCGGAAAACATCGTTCAGCGGCGCGCCGGCGCGACGTGTCGCTGCCAGCCGTTCTTCGGGCACATCGGCGAAAAGCCCCGGATCAGTAATCGACGCGACATTGATAATGCCGTCAAACATGCGCGCCAGCGATACCTGTCCGGTCGGCACGCGTTCGAGATGTTCCACCGGCGTCTGCATGATCGCGCGCTTCGATGCCTGCGGCAGCGACAGAATAACAACCGGCTGGCCACCGGCCTTCGAAACCGCGACATACAACGCCTCCATCAGCGCTATCTGCGAGGCGTTGCCGTTGATCTGGATCACCTCGCCCGGACGCACCGCCAGCGAGCCATTGACCAGGTTATCGGCCACAGCATCGTAGTCCGGCTCACCCGCGACAGCGACGCCGATGTTGAGCGTCGCAATAAAAAACAAAGCTAATAAGCTGTTTTTAAAAGACATACCTCAGTTCCCCTGCTGCAAAATACACAAAGTAGTCACAGTATAGTTGAGCCTGCTGCATCGGGAGGCTCGTTGCTGTTTTCGGTATCATGCGCAACGCCTCGAATAAAGGAGATCCCATGAAAATCCTGCTACCTGCACTGGTCGCGTCCCTGGCACTTTGTGCGTGCACTGCAACGACGCCGACTACTATGGGCAAGAAACAACCCGCGTTGAGCAGTGGCGTCGACAATACGGGCTTCGACCCCACGGTTCGGGTACAGGACGACTTTTTCGAGGCACTGAACGGCGGCTGGGTTAAGAACACTGAAATCCCGGCTGACCGTGCCCGCTGGGGCACTTTTAATATCCTGGGTGAAAAATCGCAGGAAGACGTGCGCGCGCTGGTGGAAGAGGTCAGCAGCAAGTCCAATGTCAGCAACGGCAGCGCAGCACAAAAAATTCGCGACTATTACAACGCTTACCTGGACCAGGATCGCACCAACAAACTGGGCATGCAGCCGATCGCTGCCGACCTGGAGAGTATCGATGGCGCCAGGACTCTGGACGACATCTACCGCATGGCCGCCACACTTGGCGTAAATGGCGTCGACTTCCCGGTGGGCATATTTATTTTCTCCGATGCGCAGGACCCGGACACCAACGTTGTCTACATCGGCCAGGCCGGCCTGACCCTGCCCGACCGCGATTATTATCTCGAAGATACCGAGCAATACAGCAAGGGCCGCGAGTTGATGACGACCTATGCCACTGCGATTTTCGAACAACTCGGCGCTGATGACCCCGCTGCCAAAGCGCGACAGCAACTCGACCTGGAGACGCGCATCGCACAGATTCAGTGGACGCGCGAAGATAACCGGGACCCGGAAAAGTACTACAACCCGAAGACTGCCGGCGAAGTAGCCGCACTGACGCCTGATATCGACTGGCAGCTGATGTTCGATGTAGTTGGCATCCCGCCGCGGGAACGCTACATCATGATGCAGCCGAGCTACTTCGAGGGTATCAACAAGATACTTGTCGAGACTCCTGTCTCCGTGTGGCGTGACTATCTCGCATTCCATACCGTCAGTGCTTTCGCCCCGGTGCTGGGGGAAGAGCTGTTCATGCTCAACTTCGAGTTCTTCAGTAAAGGACTAAAAGGCACCAGGGAGCCGCGCGCGCTGTGGAAGCGTGCCGTAACCTCGCTCAATGGCAATATGGGTGAGCTGCTCGGCCAGCTCTATGTCGAAAAACACTTCAAGCCCGAGGCAAAGCAGCGGATGCAGGTGATGATAGAAAACCTCATCGCTGCATACGACGAGTCGATTCGTGAACTCGAGTGGATGGGTGAAGATACAAAAGAGGAAGCGCTGACAAAGTTATCCAAGTTTACCGCCAAGATTGGCTACCCGGACAAATGGCGCGACTATAGCGGGCTGGAAGTTGTTGCCGGCGACCTGGTTGGCAACGTCAAGCGCGCCCGGGAATTCGAGTTTCGCCGCAACGTCAACAAACTGGATAAGCCGGTCGACAAGAGCGAGTGGCTGATGACGCCACAAACCGTCAACGCCTATTTCAATCCGTTCTGGAACGAGATCGTATTTCCGGCATCAATTCTGCAACCGCCGTTTTTCGACGTTAACGCCGATGAGGCGGTTAATTATGGCGCTATAGGCGCCGGAATCGGTCACGAAATCGGCCATGGCTTCGATGACCAGGGCCGCAAGTTTGACGGTGACGGCAATCTGCGTGACTGGTGGACCGAAGAAGACAACACCCGATTTGAGGAGCGCAAGCAGAAGCTTGCGGCGCAATACAACAGCTATGAGGTTATCGACGGCCTGACCATCAACGGCGAGTTCACCTCAGGCGAGAATATCGGCGACCTGGGCGGCCTGACCATCGCGCACAAAGCCTACCGGCTATCACTGAATGGCAAGGAACCACCGGTTATCGATGGCCTGACCGGTGACCAGCGGTTCTTCATTGGCTGGGCCCAGGTCTGGCGTTACAAGGCTCGTGATGATGAAACAAAGCGGCTGCTGACGATCGATCCGCACTCGCCGCCCAAGTTTCGTGCCAACGGGTCGGTCATCAATATCCCCGCCTTTTATGAAGCTTTTGGTGTGCGCGAGGGTGATGGCATGTACCTGCCGCCGGAAGAACGCGTAAAAATCTGGTGAGCGCATTGTGCAGGAAGCTGGTCGCGGTGGCGGCATTGTTCTGGTGTGCTGCGTCAGCGGCACACGAGCCTGACTACGCCTCTTTCTTCACCGACTCGACAATGCGGGTGGATATATTTCACACCGGCGGCAAGGGTGATGAAATCATCGCGCTGGACCGCATCGTCGCCGACGGCGACTGGCCGGGTAGCCGCACGCAGCTGATCGACAGCACCAACCTTGGCAAGTATCTGCTCGAGGTAATCGATCCTGATACCAACCAGGTTATTTACTCGCGCGGCTTCGCGACTATTTACGGTGAGTGGGAAACGACCGGCGAGTACCGCGATACTCATCGTACATTTCACGAAAGCCTGCGCTTTCCCTGGCCACGAAGCCCGGTACAGGTGGTGCTGAAGGTGCGTGACGGAACACGCGGTTTCAGGCAGCTGTGGATGACACGCGTCGATCCCGCCTCACGTTTCGTCAATCCGGTGCAACTCAATTCGCAATATAACGTGTGGACTCTTTTCGAATACGGGCCGGCCGCCGAGAAGGTCGACCTGCTGCTGATCGCCGAAGGTTATAGCAGCGGCGAAATGAAGAAATTTCGCCGTGACGCGCGACGGCTCACCGATGCCCTGTTCGAAACCGAGCCGTTCAAGTCACGCAAACGTGACTTCAACGTTCGCGCCCTGGAAATCCCGGCGCAGGAAAGCGGCGTCAGCCGGCCACGCGCCGGTGATTTCAACCGCACCCCGGTTTCTCTCGAGTACAACATATTCGATTCCGAACGATATGTACTGACGTACGACAATCGTGCCCTGCGCGATGCTGCCTCCGCAGCGCCGTATGACTTCATCGAAATCCTGGCAAACGAAGAACAGTACGGCGGTGGCGGGATCTACAATTTCCAGGCTACAACTTCAGTAGACACCGCTTTCGCCGAATACGTGTTCATACATGAATTCGGCCATCACTTTGCCGCCCTGGCCGACGAATATTACACCTCACCGGTATCCTACGAGACTGATACGGGCGGCATTCAGCCCGAACCATGGGAACCGAACGTCACGGCGTTACACGACCCGGCGCAGCTTAAATGGCGCCACCTGGCCGAACGCCGCACGCCAGTACCGACGCCGTGGCCGAAACAGGAATTCGACGAGAAATCCCGTGGCTACCAGGCACGCCGCGCCGAGCTGCGGGCAGCCGGAGCGCCGGAGAGTGAAATGGACAAACTTTTTTACGAGCAGCGTGATGTGCTGACCGAGTTGCTGGGAACCCAGGAGTTTTCCAATACCGTCGGCGCCTTCGAGGGTGCCAGTTACCAGGCCACCGGGCTTTACCGTCCGGAGATGGACTGCATCATGTTCACCCGCGACGACGTCGGCTTCTGCCGCGTTTGCAGCGAAGCCATCGAACGGGTGATTGACCTCTATGCGCAATAGCCTGCTCACCTGCATCCTGCTGCTGGCTGGCTGCGCCAGCAGCAGTCCGCAGATCATGGCGTCGGGTGCCCTGCCGTCCATTGCCTCCAAGACCGCCACGCTGCAGTCGATGCCGGGCTTTGTGGATCTGCACTGGGATACGGCCGGTGGACGACTGATGCTGACAGTCGACAATTTCGACCAGCCGTTCATTTATGTCAGTGGACTTGCGCGCGGGGTCGGTTCCAATGACCTGGGGCTCGATCGCGGCCAACTCGGCGACAGCAAGCTGGTCTATTTCCAGCGCTCCGGCCCGAAAGTCCTGCTGGTCGAAGACAATCCCGTTTACGCGGCCAACTCCAGCAATGCGGCAGAACGCAATGCTGTAGAGCAGTCGTTCGGGCGCTCTGTATTGTGGGGCTTCACGGCTGTTGCCGGACAAAACGGCACGGTGCTTGTCGACGCCACCGATTTTTTCCTGCGTGACGCTCACAACCTGGCGCGTACGCTGAAAAATGCCAACGAGGGCGACTACCAGCCCGATGCCTCACGTTCGGCAATTTTTCTGCCCCAGACTGCTGCGTTTCCCGACAACAGTGAAGTCGAGGCCATTGTTACGTTTACCGGGCAACCGGCCGGACCGCTGCTGCGGACCGTAGTGCCGGATGCGCGATCGGTAACCGTACACATGCACCACTCCTTTATCCGCCTGCCGCCAGATGGCTACGAACCGCTGCCGTTCGACCCGCGCGCCGGCTATATCGACCCGGCAGCATGGGGTGGCGGATTACCGCGCGACTACGCGACGCCGGTTGGCGAGCCGCTTGGTCGTCCTTTGGCATACCGTCATCGGCTGAAAAAACGCGACCCTGCAGCCCCGTCGAGCCCGCCGGTCAAACCGATCATCTATTACGTCGATCGTGGTGTGCCCGAACCAGTCCGCAGCGCACTGATCGACGGTGCCAGCTGGTGGAACGAAGCATTCACCGCTGCCGGCTACGAGAATGCGTTCCGCGTCGAGCTCCTGCCGGAAGATGCCAGTCCGCTCGACGTGCGCTACAACGTCATCCAGTGGGTGCATCGCTCGACCCGCGGCTGGTCGTACGGCTGGTCAGTGCGCGACCCCCGTACCGGCGAGATCATCAAGGGTCATGTATCGCTGGGCTCGCTGCGGGTGCGCCAGGATTACCTGCTCGCCGAAGGCCTGCTCGCTCCATACGAAGACGGCAACGTGCCCCCAGAACTGCTGCAGTTTGCACTCGCACGCATACGCCAGCTGGCCGCGCACGAGGTAGGACATACCCTGGGCATTGGTCACAACTTTGCCGCCAGCACCGATAACCGCGCCTCGGTCATGGACTATCCCCACCCGCTGGTACGCCTGGACGCCGACGGCAACGTCGACATCTCGGATGCATACGACAAGGGAATCGGTGAGTGGGACAAGCGCGCAATCCTGTGGGGCTACCAGGATTTCCCTGCGGCGACAGACACCGCCGCCGCGCGCGAGGAAATACTGCTGGAAACCTACGCCATGGGCCTGGATTTTGTCGCCGATGTGCATTCACGGGGCGACGCCTTTACGCGCAGCCCGGGTGCGGCGCACCCGCTTGCCAGCCTGTGGGACAGCGGCAGCGATGCAGTTGATTCGCTGGAGCAGCTGATGCAGGTGCGCCAGCGCGTCCTGCAGAACTTTTCCGAGAAAAACATACGCATCGGCAGGCCGATGGCAAGCATCGAAGAGGCGCTGGTGCCGATGTACCTGCTGCATCGCTACCAGGTCGAAGCGGCGGCAAAATTCATCGGCGGGCGCTACTTCAACTATGCGCTGCGTGGTGACGGGCTGGAACCTACCCGGCCAGTTGCTGCACGCAAGCAGAGACAGGCCATCACCGCACTGCTGGCGACGCTGCAACCGCGGGTGCTGGCGCTCGATCCGGAACTTGTTGCGCTGATTGCGCCACGCCCGCCAGGCCAGGGCAACACGCGTGAACTGTTCCCCCGGCAAACCGGTTACCTGTTTGATCCGTTCGCCGCGGCGGCTACAGCTGCCGGTATTACGCTCGACCAGCTGCTCGACCCGACGCGTGCTGCGCGCATGATCAACGACCATGCAGTCGATGCCGGTCAGCCCGACTTTTCCGAGCTGCTCGATACACTACTCGATGCAACCTGGTACGCGCCGGCCGGCACCGGCCATACTCTTCAACGTGTCGTCGACACGGCAGTTCTGCAGCGCCTGATGGCGCTGGCGGCCAACAGCGGCGTGCAGCCACAGGTACGCGCCGTTACCCTCGACCGGTTGATGGTGCTGCAGGAATGGCTCAAGGCGAGGCACAACCATGATGCCGGCGACTGGCGTGCGCATTACCGCTTTGCAGCTGATCAGCTACAGCGATTTTTTGCCGACCCCGCAGCGGTTGCCCCGCTGGAGTCGCTGCAACCACCACCCGGTTCACCAATCTAGTCAGCCTGGCCAAAAAAAAGCGCCGGCCAGCGGCCGACGCATGGGGGGTGATGAAACTTCAGCCGTGTCGACGACGGCGTAGCACTGCCAGGCCAAACAGGGCCGACAGCATTAACGGCAGTGCTGCCGGCACCGGCACAACGGCGCCGTAAAAATCGTAGGCTCGCAACAGCATCTGCACTTCGAGGTCGCTGACCATGCGACGCTCGCCATTGAATATTGACGGCTCCATGACCGCGCCACCCGGAGCGCCGGTTGAAGCCAGGTGCGCCAGGTCGCCGAACATCTGCACGGCAAGCCCGAACGGATCAAAAACGCCAAACTCGTCGATGAGATCAGCCCACGGGAAAAAGTTAGGGCCTTCGGCCTGGAATACATCTGCCTGGTAGAAGAATGGCGTGAAGCCGAGCATGTGGCCAATTTCATGCAGCGCAATGCTGAATGCGTCAAAGTCCGCGAAAGCCAGATCCGACGCATCATCGGGTGTCGCGTCGAAAAACAGGCTCCCCAGGTCCGATGTGTCGAAAACTATAGTGTGCTGCACGAAATCCGAGTCGGGCATGATATCGATGCGGCTGAGGCACTCGGCACCGCTGCAGCTCAGGCCGCTGACCGACCCCTGCCAGACGCCGATCGCATCGGGATTAAGGTCGGGGTTGACCGTGAAATCATCAAACGTCACCGTAACGTCGATGGTCATGTCTATCGGTATCAACGCTTCCCAAACCGCAATGGCTGCGTTGAAAGCGATGCGGCCGTCGGCTGAGCTGGTGCCGATACTGTCCCAGTTGCCGAGACCATCGACGTAGACCGGCACGATATTCAGCGCGTGCACCGGCGCCGGTAGTGAAAATAATGCTGCGAGTAACAGCGCAGGAATTTTTTGTGTTGTGATTTGCATTTTTATTTCCCCCTCATAACTGCACAATTTGTCCGGCACGCGGACGCGCGCAGTTGTTTCCCTTCA
>JABDJB010000067.1 GCA_013003425.1 Gammaproteobacteria bacterium
AGCACTGCCGCATAGCGGTAATTCAGCAGCCGCCGGTTTTTCTCAATCTCAACGCCAGTGTCGAGCGTGCCTGCGCACTGATTCACGAAGCGTCCGGGCAGGATGCCGATTTCATCGTGTTTCCCGAAACCTGGCTGCCCGGTTACCCGGTGTGGCTCGACATCGCGCCCGGCGCCAGCCTGTGGGACCACCCGCCGGCAAAATCACTGTTTCGCCTGATGCAGGAAAACAGCCCGGCCATAGACGATGCGGCCGTGGTCGCGTTGCGTTCCGCCGCGGTGGAGGCGGGCGCCTATGTCGTGATGGGTATGCAGGAGCGCGATGGTGGCACCTTGTACAACACGATTGTCTATATAGAGCCCGACAAGGGTGCGGTGAGTATTCATCGCAAGCTGATGCCGACCTATACCGAGCGACTGGTATGGGGCCGCGGTGACGGCAGCACGTTGACGGTAGTCGACACCCCCGTCGGTACGCTGGGCGGGCTGATCTGCTGGGAACACTGGATGCCGCTGGCGCGCGCCGCCATGCATGCCAGAGGCGAGACCGTGCACATCGCGCAATGGCCTTGGGTGAAAGACATGCACCAGGTGGCGTGCCGCCACTACGCGTTTGAAGGGACCTGCTTTGTGGTCGCAGCCGGCGGCATCCTGTCGCGAGGCGAATTGCTCGAAGGGGCAGCGTCGGCAGGGGTCAGTGCCGAGGCAGCCGGACTGCTGGAAGAGATTCCCGGCGACGACGCCAGCCTGTTGCTGGAAGGGGGTAGTGCGGTGATTGGCCCCGACGGACAGTATGTACTGGAGCCGTCATACGGTACCCGGACCACGTTGATTGCCGATATCAAACCGGGCGCCGTGGCCGAGGCGCGGCTGGCGCTCGATACCGATGGCCACTACTCGCGGCCCGACGTTTTCGAGTTGTCCGTCGACACCCGCGCCCGTCGTAACGTCAAATTCACCTGAATCGGTGCGGCTGTGGGAGCGGCTTCAGCCGCGACTGCCTGCGACCATGTCTCGTGGGAGCGGCTTCAGCCGCGACTACTTGCGACAGGTTCCTGTGGGAGCGGCTTCCAGCCGCGACAACTAGCGACAAGCTCTCGTGGGAGCGGCTTCCAGCCGCGACGACTTGCGACAGGTTCCTGTGAGAGCGGCTTCCAGCCGCGACTGCCCGCGCGGTTCGACTACATGTTCAGGCAGCGGGCCATAGCCAGGCGAAGGTGCCGGCTGTCAGCGAGCCATAGATTAATGCGTCCAGCAGAAAACGTCCGGCATTCGACCACGGGTGGCCGTACCAGATGCTGTAAGGCAGGTGAGCAAAGCCGTGAGTAAGGAACGCGACAGTACCGACAAAGCGGAAAACCTCCATGTACTGGGCGCCAGGCACCAGGGCCAGCTTTGCGCAGTAGGCAATTGCTGTTGAGGCCAGCACGAAGTAGACAAACTGCAGCGGCAGCATAACGCCCATGTTTGGCATGCCGTTTGGCATCACTGTGAGCATTGCCACCGGACCGTCGGCGAATTTTTTCTGCATGGCCTCGTCGTTCATTGCCGACATGTCCTTGCAGTGCGGCATCGTGTAGATGCCGGTGGCTGGCGAGCCGTTGCGTATAGCCGAGCTCACTTCGTCTTCGTTGGGTAATTCCTTGTAATCGGCGTTGTGATACTTCAGCACCATGTGGATGAGGCTGCTGGCAACAAACATCAGCACAGCCGACAGCAGTATCGGCAGCCATAGTTGTGTTAATGCGATCATGATTTTTCCCCTTGGTTACTTGACCGTCTTTAGCTCTTCAATCAGATGATCTGCGCTATAAACTTTCTTTAGCGCCTCGAGCATGATGGCCGTGTTTACACCCACCGTGCGGTTGATGTTGTCATCGAACCAGTAGTTTCCGGCAATCGAATGAATATTGCCGTCAAAGGCAAGCCCTACCAGGGTGCCATCGGCAGCGACTATCGGGCTACCGGAATTGCCACCGGTGATATCGGTGGTGGCAACAAAGTTGAATGGCGTGGCCGGGTCGAGGCTGCTTTGTGCATCTACCCATGACTGCGGCAGTTTGAACGGCCGCTCACCGGTTGCGCGCTCGTACAGTCGGGCAGTGCGTGTTAATGGATCAACCATTTCGCCTTTTTCTTTCCAGCCCTCGACGGCGCCGTAAGTGACGCGCAGCGTGAAGGTGGCATCCGGGTAGGTGTCTTTGCCGTACACGGCAAAACGCGCGTCGGCAATCATCTCTTCGCCGCGACTACGGGGCGCCTCCACCTCGTCCTCGTAACGCTTGCGCAGTTTGCGCGCTGCCGGGTCGACGCTCAGGGCAAGCTGTATCAACGGGTCATCGCTGGCGGCGAGTGCTGCAAAATCACCTTCCCACAGCTGCTTGCGGTAGGACGCATCGTCCAGCCGTGTGCCGTTGATAAGTTCAGCGGCCAGGGATTTTGGCGACTGCCGGTCCAGCACCAGTTTCACGTACGGACTGTCCGGGCCGAGCCACTCGACCAGTTTTTCCAGTGAAAAAGTCAGACGCAGCTTCTCGTACTCCTTGTCGACCGGCGTTGCGGCGAACAGCCACTGCTCGAGCTGCGGCAGCGCGGCTTCGGTGTAGTCGCGGATGCGGTCTTCGTTGGGTTTCGCACGCTCGGCGGTGCCGCGCACGATAGCCTGTGCGTAGTTGTAAAGATCGCTGTAGAAGGCTGCCGCGTCCTCAATAAACAAGTGCTCGTAGTAGAAATTACGATAGGTTTCCATTGCCTGGTCGATAAGTTTCCAGCCTTCGCCGTACTTGTTGCGCAGCTTGCGCTTGCGCATGACAGTTTTTTTAAGTGCCGCTTCTTCGGCCGCCTTCATCGCCATCATTTCGTCGTTTTGCAGCGCCTTGAGCTGGTTGCGCCGTACCTTGATGCCGTTTTCCAGGCTGAGGATTCGCTGCTGGACCGTGCGTGCCGCCTCAGGGCTGGTGTCCTGCCATGCCAGCATGCGGCCGCGCATTTCCGAATAGCGGTACAGCCACAGCGGATAGCTGATGTCGCGCAGGAAACGCAGCTGCGACATGGTCAACGAGCGATCAGTGGAGCCGGGGTGACCGGTGACAAAGACCGGGTCGCCAGGGGCCGGGCCACCCTGTTTCCAGCGCAGGAAATTCGGCGTGCTGGCAGGCTGGCCGTCTTCATAGACACGCAGGAACGACATGTCGAGGCACCAGCGCGGAAAATTGAAGTTATCCGGGTCGCCACCAAACGCCGCTATGTCGAGCTCGGGTGCAAACACCAGGCGCACATCGTTATAGCGCTTGTACTGGTAAATGAAATATTGCCCGCCGTTGTACAACGTAACGGCCTCGCAGTTGAGCTTTCCGCCTGACGCGTCTTCGCATTCCGATTCCAGCCTGGTCAGCGCCGCCTTGCGGGCCTTGTTGGCTTCGGCATCGCTCATGCCGCGTGTTGCCGCGGCAATCTTGTCGGTGACGTCATCAAAATCCTGCAGCACAGAGATCTGCTGGCCCGGACATACCAGCTCGTCGGCGCGACTGCCGGCATTGAAACCTTCATCGGACAGGTTGCGCTCGGCGGTGCTCAGGTTGCGCACGCAGCTCCAAATGCAGTGATTGTTTGTCAGTACCAGGCCGTCGTCCGAGGCGAATGACCCGGTGCAGCCGTTTTCCAGCCGCGTCGTTGCAAGCTGGGCGGCACGCAGCCAATCAGCGTCGACATCCACCCCGTACTTCTTCGTAACGGTCCCGGCCGGGAAATTATCAATCGTCCACATGCCCTCATCGGCAGCTGCGATCGACGGCAGGCACAGGGCAAACAAGGCAATGGCTGGCGCAAGTTTCATCGGCATTCTCTGGCTGGTCGGAAAGTTGCACATTCTATCCCAGTTCGCTGGTCTGGCGGGCCGGGATCAGGGCGCTGCACTGCGCCATATCAACACTGCAGGTTAAGGACCGCCCGATTTACGCCCATCAGCAATGTCGCCGTCCGGAGAGCGAGCCAGAACCAGATACCAGATCAGCCCAGGCAGCTTGTGACGATCCGGTTGGCGGCCTGTTTCTTCTGCATGACGTCGATGTAAAGGGCCGCCATTGCGCGGCCGCGGGCGAGATTGTGTTCACCGCAGGTAGCGTAAGTTTCGGCATCCCAGCCAAAGTAGCACTCGCGCAGCGCATCGGTAAGAAATCGGGCTGACAACTCCAGGCAGATGCGCGCCAGTCCGCTGACCAGTGCGTTCTTCTCGGCATCTGTCAGCCACTCGGGCGCTGCGCCGGCATAGCCGCTCATTACCGCCTCGAGAATGCCAAGATCCAGTCTGGCGGCAAGCTGGTCCTCGGTGCGCGGGTTGCACCACGAGCGCAGCGCATCGCCCATTTCCAGTGGCCAGGCCATGCGATTGACGGTATCGAGGTCTACCAGACAGATGGCATGCCAGTCATTGTCGAAAAGCACGTTGGAAACTTTTAGATCGCCATGGCAATGGCGCAGCGGCAGCTTGTCGATATCGGTAAACCGTTCAGTGGTTTGCAGTACGTTTTCTGCCAGCGGCGCAACTTCAGCGTGCAGCCGGTGATCGCTATGCGATTTGAGTGTTGCACGCAGTTTTTCCAGGTGCGCCGGCGTGTCGTGAACGTGCCCGCGGCTATAGCGATATTCATAGTCGAAATCGCTCAGCGCGGTGTGATACTGCGCTGCCATACGGCCGGCTTCACTGGCCATCTTTTTGCCGCTGATAGCGTGCGCCGTCTGTCCGCGGATGTAATCGAGCAGGCGCCAAACGCCGTCCGCCGCTTCGCACGACAGGGCTTCGTCATCACAGCGAATCAGCTTTGGTGTAACCAGGCCCTTCGTCTGCAGGTGTCGGGTAACGGCGTCGATATCGCGATTCACGGTGCTTTCAAACACCGGGTGCAGCCGCTGCAGGATGTAGCGTTGCTTGCCCGTATCGAGCAGGTAAGTGCGGTTGATCAGGCCCGACTCGATGGGTGTCACGGTGGCACCGTCGAGCCGGTGCCAGCGGCGCAGTACCTGCGCTGGGATTTGCGCTGCACTCACGGGGTTGCCGCCGCGCTCCCGGTGTACTGGCGAATATGGTCGCGGGTGCCTACGTAATAAAGCCCTTCCTGCAGCCCCCAGTCGGCCGGGTCGGGGTAGGGCGCTTCGTTATGATCGGCGGTCTCGCACGCCCTGATTAATTGTTCATAGCGATCGATATCGAGGCGGGTGCGCTGTGCCAGGTGATCAGCCGGGTCGAGTCTGCCGGCCAGCTGCGCAGCACGATCGGTTACCAGGCCGGTGCCGAAGGCAGCACCGCAGCCGCTGCCGTAGGAAAACAGGCTGATGCGCTGGCCGCCGGACGGGTGCGCCTTGCGCAGGTAGTCCATCAGTGCCAGGAACAGCGAGCCGGTGTAGATATTGCCGACAATGCTGTTGAGATAAAGCCACGGCGCCACCTGGCGTTCGTACGATTCGCGGATACGCGCTATTTGTTGCGTGTCTTCCCGGGCGACGCTGGTGCCCCACTCAGTTTCGCAGTGCCTGTGATGTGCCTTGCGCGCCATCTTTGTAAACGGGACGTGGTAGAAGCAGGCGTCTGTTTTTTCGAGCCGCAACGGCTCCCAGGAGCCGGCATTTTCGCAGGCATCGCGCCAGGCACCGGTAAACGCGTCGAGGTAGCAATCGATCGAGTAGTGACCGTCGGCAAACGCATACTTGGAATACAGCGGGCGCCAGAAATCCATCACCTGGCGCGTGTAGTCGCCAAACGAACTCGGATCGAGTTCGAGCAGACGCGGATTTTCGCTGACCACCATAGCCACCGCGCCGGCCCCCTGGGTTGGTTCGCCGGCGGTGTTCAGTCCGTAGCGGGCGATATCGGAAGCGACAATCAACGCTTTGCGGCCGCGTGCCCGTCCGGCGCTGATCCAGTCCATCGCGGAAGTGAGACCCGCCATGGCGCCATAGCAGGCGTGCTTGGTCTCAAAAGTACGACAGTTCGGCGCCAGCCCGAGCTTGTCGTGCACATACACTGCAACGGGCTTGCTGTGATCGACCCCCGTCTCGGTGCCGACGATCAGCGTGCCGATCTCGCCCGGGTCGATGTCGAAATTCGCCAGCGCCCGGTGCGCCGCGACGGTTGCCATGGTCACCGTGTCCTCGCAGGGCGTGGCGACAGCCATCTGCCGCTGGCCCAGGCCGAGTATGTACTTGTCGGGGTCCACTCCGCGTGCTTCGGCAAGGTCGGCCATCTCCAGGTAGCACTGGGTGCCGTGAAAGGCCATCGCGTCGATGCCGGTAACCCTGGGGCTCATCTGCAGGCTCTCATATTCGTAAAATTCAGCGGCGCCTAGAGTACCCGTTCTGGCGCCCGGACACTATGCTCAGGCAATGAGTGGAAGTGGCTTGACAGGGCTTTTACGCGACGCGCTGCGTGGCACCGACGAGGATCATACGCGCGGGCTGGTCCGGCGCAGCATCATCCTGCTGGCGGTGCCGATGATGCTGGAGATGGCAATGGAAGCCGTGTTTGCCGTCACCGACATATTTTTTGTGGCAAAACTCGGCTCTGCGGCAGTTGCCGCCGTCGGCATGACCGAGGCCGTGCTGACGCTGGTTTATGCCGTTGCGATTGGTCTTTCGGCGGCCACGACGGCCATGGTGGCGCGACGCATAGGCGAAGGCGATGAGCATGGCGCAGCGATTGCCTCGGCGCAGGCGTTGTGGATCGGTGCATTTGTCTCGGGCGTAATCGGCATTGTCGGCGTTACCCTGGCAGAACAGATTCTCGCCTGGCTGGGAGCGGACGATGAAGTAATAAAAAGCGCCAGCTATACAAAGATCCTGTTAGGTGGTTCAGCCAGCATCACGTACATATTCCTGATCAACGCGATTTTTCGCGGTGCCGGCGATGCCAGTATCGCGATGCGCTCGCTGATGCTGGCTAATGGCATCAATATTGTGCTCGATCCGCTACTTATTTTTGGTATTGGTCCGTTTCCCGAGCTTGGCGTTACGGGCGCCGCCGTAGCAACCACCACCGGGCGCAGCATCGGCGTGCTCTACCAGCTGTTGTTGCTGGGCGGTGGCAACCAGCGCGTTACGCTGCGCTGGCGTGACCTGGGGATTGTGCCGCAGGTGATGCGCAGGTTACTGGTGCTGTCGGCCAATGGCATTCTGCAGTTCTTCTTTGCCACTTCGGCCTGGATCGTGCTGATGGCCCTGGTTGCCCGCTCCGGAACTGCTGCGGTAGCCGGCTATACCATTGCCATGCGCATTGTCGAGTTTGTCATTCTGCCTGCATGGGGTCTGGGTAACGCAGCAGCCACTCTGGTCGGCCAGTCGCTGGGTGCGGGCAAACCCAGCCGGGCAAAACTCGCAGTAGGCATCACGGCGCGTTACAACTTTTATTTCATGGCGTCTATCGGCGTCGTGTTCATAATCATTCCGCATTTGTTTGTTCGTATATTCACTGACGAACCGCTGGTTATCGAATACGGTGCCGCGTGTCTGCGTTTTCTCGCTTACGGTTATGGTTTTTATGCCCTGGGCATGGTGATGGTGCAGGCACTGAACGGTGCCGGAGACACCTTCACGCCAATGCTGATAAACCTGGTGTGTTTCTGGCTGATCCAGCTGCCTCTGGCCTGGTACCTGGCTGAAACAGCCGGTTTTGGCGCGCGCGGTGCATTTGCTGCAATTACGATTGCAGAATCACTGATTGCCTTGCTGGCGTGGTGGGCGTTTCGCGCGGGGCGCTGGCAGCGGCTGCAGGTTTAGGCGAATCCGACGGGGTTCCAGGCGTCCATCATGCGGCGTCGAGCCGATTCCAGCCGGTCGCCCATCAGCGTGGCGAAGCGCTTCAGCAACTGATAGCCGAAGGCCGGGTCTTTCTCTGCAATTTCAAGCAGCCGTGTTCCGTCAAACTCGACCACGGTCGAGTCAACATCGGCGCGTGCCTGGAAGTGCCAGCGATACGGCGGGATCATCCACGACCATCCGAGAATGCGGCCTTTGCCCAGTTCCTGCAGTTGCAGCGTAGGGCCGGAAATCGCCGGGGTCTCCACGATCACCTTGCCCTCGATGATCATATAAAAGGTGTTGGCCGGCTGGCCCTGGGTAAAGATATTCTGGCCCGCCGGTATTGCACGCTCGTCAGAGAACTCTGCCAGCGTGTGTATGTGCTGCGGGTCAAGGTCCGCAAACAGCGCGTGGCCGGAAATCAGTTTCTTGGTCGCTTCGCTCACAGAGTCTCTCCAATCGGATGCCGCAATCGGCGGGCGGCAGCAGATTCTAGCCGTCGTCACTGCGGAACCCAAGCCGGGAATGCCCGCCCGTTGCTGTGAAAGTACGTAAATGCCGGCCAGTGCTGGTATTCTTGTGTCTTCCCAATGATAGACAAAAACGACAAAACAGCCCGCATCGTTCCGTTGCGCAGTGCAGCGCAGCCCCGCGACGCGCTCGGCCGGCCACTGCACGACCTGCGTATTTCCGTCATGGACCGCTGCAATTTTCGCTGTCCCTACTGCATGCCGGAGGACAAGTACCATCCGCGGTTCAAATTTCTCGATCGCAGCGAGCGGCTGACGTTCGATGAGATCAGCCGGCTGACCCGACTGTTTGTGCAGCTCGGTGCGCGCAAGCTGCGAATTACCGGTGGCGAACCGCTACTGCGTACGGGGCTGGCCGACCTCGTCGCAGACCTGTCGCAGATCGACGAAGTTAACGACATAGCAATGACTACCAACGGCGTGCTGCTGGCAGCGCGCGCGGCCGGGCTGGCCGGTGCTGGTTTGTCGCGCGTTACCGTCAGTCTCGATGCGCTCGACGAAGATGTATTTGCCCGCATGAGCGGCGGTCGTGGCGGCGTGGCTCGTGTGCTCGATGGTATCGATGCTGCTCTCGAGGCGGGCCTGACACCGGTAAAGGTCAATGCCGTGGTCGAGCGAGGCGTCAACGATCATTGTGTTATCGACATGGTGGAGCGATTTCGTGGCACCGGGGTTATCGTGCGCTTTATTGAATACATGGATGTCGGCAACATCAATCACTGGCGGCGCAGCGACATGGTGCCATCCGCCGAACTGTTGGAGCAGGTCTCTGCTCGCTGGCCGCTGACCGCCGTAAGTCCTGGCTATCACGGCGAAGTGGCCAGCCGCTATCGGTTCGATGACGGGGCGGGTGAAATCGGTTTTATTTCTTCAGTTACGGCACCATTTTGCGGTGCGTGCACGCGGGCCAGATTGTCGTCTGACGGGCGTCTGTACACCTGCCTTTTTGCGGGTACCGGCCTGGATTTGCGTACACCACTGCGCGACGGCGCAGGCGACGACGAGCTGGTTGCGCTGGTTACCGGCGCCTGGCAGCGCCGCCGTGACCGGTACAGCGAGCAGCGCGCAGAACTGCGCACCGATGCGGAGCAGAAAAAAGTGGAGATGTATTACATCGGTGGCTGACAAGTTATCGCATATAGACGAAGCCGGGCGCCCAACGATGGTGGATGTCAGCGGCAAAGACGCCACCCGCCGCACTGCCGTTGCGGAGTGTCGTGTTGTACTGCCGGCAGCCGCGGCTGCGGCCCTGCGTGACAGCGGCGCGCGAACGCGCAAAGGGCCGGTGTTCGACACTGCCGTGGTGGCGGGTGTAATGGCGGTCAAGCGCACTCATGAGCTGATACCGTTCTGCCACCCAATGACGATTGACGATTGTCGTATTCATATTGACCTGGAGGGCGACGAGGTCGTCATCCTGTGCCAGGTATCGGTAGAGCATCGCACCGGGGTGGAAATGGAAGCGCTGACCGGTGCCAGCGTTGCTGCGCTGACGATCTACGATATGTGCAAAGCACTGTCGCACGAAATCAGCATCGGCCCGACGCGCCTGCTGATGAAGCGTGGTGGGAAGAGTGACTACAACGCACTGGCTGGCGACGATGAGTGAGACACTCTTTGGCCTTGTGCTCGCCGGCGGCGACAGTACCCGCATGCAGCGCGACAAGGCATTGCTCGCTTATCATGACCAGCCGCAGCTGAGCTGGGCGTACCAGTTGATCGCGCCGTTTTGCGAAGAAACTTTTATCTCGGTACGCAATCGCCAGCATGATGAAGTGCGTGATTCGCTGCCGCGAATCGAGGATGAACTGTCCGATTCCGGCCCGGCCGCGGGTCTGCTGGCTGCCGCGGCAAGTGCCCCCGAACAGGCATGGCTGGTCGTTGCCTGTGACCTGCCTTTTTTGAATGAGAAAACGCTCGATCACCTGGTGAAGCATCGCGACCCCGAATCCATGGCTACTGCTTTTCGCAGCGTGAATAATCGATTGCCCGAGCCGCTGTGCGCGATCTGGGAACCGGCTGGTCTTCAGCTGCTGCGCGAACAGGTCGAAGGCGGGTTGCTGTGTCCGCGCAAGGCGCTGGTCCGCGCTGATACGAGGCTACTGGATCCGGTATCAGCCACCGCGCTGGACAATATCAACACGCCTGACGAGCACAAGGATGCTGCCAGGATCATTGACTCACGCTGATGCGAATCACGGTTGACTATTTCGCGATACTGCGCGAGCAGGCCGGACGCGACCGTGAGGTGATCGAAACCGCAGTCGCAACGCCGCGGCAGCTGTACGCCGAGCTTGTCGACCGCTACGGATTCGAGCTGCCGGCGGCACGTCTGCGGGTGGCGATAAACGATACCTTTGCCGACTGGTCGCAGGCGCTGGCTGACGGCGACCGGCTGGTATTTATTCCCCCGGTAGCGGGTGGCTGATGTCTTTCAGTTTGTATAAAGAGCCCTTTGATACAGCTGCACTGAGGGGCGCGCTGGCCGATGGGGGCTGCGGCGGCTACGCCAGCTTCGAGGGCTGGGTGCGTGATCACAATGAAGGCCAGCAGGTTTTGCGGCTGGAGTACGAGGCCTATGCGCCGCTGGCGCTGACCGAGGGTGAGCGGGTACTTGCCGAGGCGCTGGATAAATTCGAAATATCCGGTGCCGGGTGCGCACACCGGACTGGTAACCTGGGCATCGGTGAACTGGCGGTGTGGGTCGGTGTGTGTGCGCCGCATCGCGACGCGGCGTTTCGCGGCTGTCGTTACATTATCGACGAGATCAAACAGCGCCTGCCGGTCTGGAAAAAAGAATATTACGCTGACGGCAGCGCCGAGTGGGTCAACTGCGCCGGCGATTAATTGTCTAATTGGCGTAATTGGGGTCAGACCGAGATTGTTTGCCACAATTGACTGGCAAGGTCCCGCAAATTGCTTTTTATCAAGGCAATTGTGGCAAACAATCTCGGTCTGACCCCTGTACGAAGCGAAAACTGAGGTTGATACGTGCTTCGGTCACGCGCCGTTGCTTTGGTACCCGATGTTGCCAGTGTCGTTGCGTGTCGCCGCGCATCACCACCAGGTCGCCCGACTGCAGCTCGAGCCGCTGCACAGCGATACCGCTTTCGCGATAGTCGCGGTGGCGCAGGTCGAAAAACCTTGTGGCTCCGAGGCTCAATGATGCGATGACCGGCTGCATGCCCAGCTCACGTTCATCGTCACGGTGCCAACCCATGTAGTCATTGCCGTCACTGTACAAATTGATCAATACGCTGTTGAAAGCCGCACCGGCGGCCTGTTCGACCGCTTGCCGGATACGGCTGACCACCTGCGTCCACGGTGCAGCGGCCAGCCGCAATCCGGAATAGCCATACTCGACGCCGGTATCGGCCATCCAGGCAGTCATTCGCGGCTGTTTTACCAGCCGGCCGAACATCTTTATCGGGTCGCTGTGCCAGCTGATTCCCGCATCATTCCTGACTGCTGCAAACAGTTCTCGTGCCTGCTCTGCGGAATATAGAGTCGGGACATAGTCTATTTTTGCGCCTGCCAGTGCTATGTGTCTGGCAGAGCGTGGAAACAGGTCAGGTTGTTGCGCAGCGGCGGGCATGTTGGGGCCTGGTTTGCTAGCGTGTCCTGCAAATGAACTGCCGGGGAATCGGTATGGACATTCCACTTGGTCGCATCGTCTGGTACCAGCTCAATGCGACGGATATGGATGCCGCAGTTGAATTCTACTGTGCTATCAACGGATGGAAAAGCGCGGAATGGCCGGCGAGTGACGACCCCTACGTACTGTTGTCGACTGACAGCGGTACTGTTGGTGGCGTAATGGCAATACCGGCTGAAGCGCAGGCGGGCGGCGCGCCACAGCATTGGCTGATGTACATTGCGACTCCTGATGTCGAGCGTTCGGCAGCCCAGGCTGTCGATAACGGTGCGAGCGTTTACGTTCCACCTGCCGATCTGCCGGATGTTGGTCGTTTTGCCGTCCTGGCCGACCCGCAGGGAGCTGCATTCGCCCTTTACGCGCCAACCGAACCGCCGCAGGACAAGCCGTTCGCGCCCGGGCTCGGCGACGTGTCGTGGCATGAGCTGGTGACTACCAACTACGCCGCAGCAATGAACTTCTATGGTGAGCAGTTTGGCTGGGTGATGACCGAGGCCATGGATATGGGCGATATGGGCGCCTACCAGATGTTTGGTCGCCACGGCGTTTCACTGGGCGGAATGTACAACAAGACGCCGGATATGCCGGCGCCGCCGCGCTGGTTGCTGTACTTCAAGGTTCGTGATGTGCAGGCGAGCGCGCAACAGGTTGCAGGGCTTGGTGGCAAGGTGCTGAACGGACCGATGGAGGTCCCGGGGGGAGATTTCATCGTCCAGTGCCTCGATCCGCAGGGTGGTGCTTTCGCACTGCACTCAGCGCGGCCTGCCGCCTAGCAGCGAAGCGGCAAGAACCTGTCTTTTTTGCATGCTGCGCGACTGCAGCGCTAGTCTGTGCCCTATGGATATCCACGCCGGCACCAGCGGCTACAGCTACAAGGAATGGCTGGGCGTGTTCTACCCGGACAAGCTGGCCGCAGCGAAAATGCTCGGTTTTTATGCCGGGCAGCTGCCGGCAGTCGAGATCAACAATACGTTTTATCGAATGCCAAAACCCAATGTACTGGAGAACTGGCGCGCACAGGTGCCTGAATCCTTCCGTTTTGCCATCAAGGCATCGCGGCGCATCACGCATAACAAGAAACTGGCAGACGCCGATGGCGAGGTAGAGTTTCTCACCGGCAACCTGGAGTCGCTTGGCGACACGTTTGGTGCGCTGCTGTTTCAACTACCCCCGTTTCTGCGCAAGGGCGCCGAGCGGCTGCAAAAGTTTATAGACATCCTGCCTGATGGGCTGCCTGCCGCATTCGAATTTCGGCATGCCTCATGGTTTGATGATGAGATCGGCGACATGCTGGCAGAACGCAATTTTGCGTGGGTCATATCGGAAAATGCCGATGGCGAAACTCCGGAGCGGATTTCCACTGCAGACTGGGGCTACCTGCGCCTGCGTCGCGAGGATTACGACTCAGCCATGTTGCGCGGCTGGCACGATCGAATAGCTGGCCAGGACTGGTCACGCGTTTTTGTTTTCTTCAAGCATGAGGATGACGGTGCCGGTCCCGCGCTGGCGCGGCGTTTTCTCGATCTCGAACAGGGGTAACTTCAGCCGCGACAGCGTGCAATGGGCTTGCGGGAGCGGTTCTGTGGGAGCGGTTCTGTGGGAGCGGCTTCCAGCCGCGATTACTTGCGACAGGGGTTTACGGCGGTCCTGCAAGACTGTATTCACCGGCGCCTCCGACAAGTCGGCGCCGGCAAACACCGTCTTCTTTCCCGCCGCACTCATACCGTCCTGAAGTGTTAGCTGCGGTATCTGGCTGGTGCTGTGTGGCAACCAACGTCACGGCTGGTGGTGGGTAGCAGGGTAAAAGGTGTCGAACCGGCAAGGCCGGTTCGACGATCTTTTATTGCTGCAATTCCTGTAGTCGTGCCAGTGCGGCAACGAGGTCGGGCCGGGTGTCGATAATCTCGATCATCGGTTCGGTCCTGAGCCGTTGCAGCCGCCGTTTGGCGTTCATGATGTGATACTTCGAGTTATCGTGCGCTGTCCTGACTTCATTCCAGCGCAGCGGCATCGAGACCGGCGCGCCCGGCCGGGGCCTGACGCTGAAAGGCGAAACGAGCGTGCGGCCGTGGCCATTCTGGACGAAATCGACATATACCTTCCCGCCGCGTTTGGCAGGATTGCGCGTCACCGTTGCAATATCGGGAAGCTGCCGCGTGATCAGTATTGCTATCAGCTCGGCCAGCGACTTCGATTGCTCGTAAGTACATTGACCACCGAGCGGGATCAGCACATGCAGGCCGGTCGAGCCGCTGGTTTTTGCAAATGTCGGCAGCCCGATCTGGTCGCAAAGTTTCTTTATCGCCCTGGCAATCCTGACGACATCGGCAAACGGGGCTTCCTTGGGATCCAGATCGAGAATGGACCAGTCCGGCTTTTCCAGCGTCGCGACGCGGCTTGACCAGATATGCAGCGGGATCGTGCCCATGTTGATGACATACAGCAACGTCTCCAGGTCGTCGATGACGAAGTAATTCAGCTCGCGCTGAGCGTGTTCGCTCCACATGACCTCGCGGCGAATCCAGTCAGGCACGAACGTCGGTGCATCTTTCTGGAAAAAAGACTTGCCCTCGATACCATCGGGATAACGCGTCAGTACCACCGGGCGGTCAGCGAGATACGGCAGCAGCCACGGTGCTATGTCACGGTAGTAACCGATGAGGTCACCCTTCGTATAGCCCTCTTCAGGCCAGAAGATCTTGTCGAGGTTGCTCAGCGGGACCTCGCGGTCAGGTGAATCACCGCCAGGGTTCGGTGCCGGCGGGTCGGCGTCACGCAGCAGGCAGTCCGCCGGCTTCTTGTCATCGCGCAGGCGCTCGAATACCGGCTGGCGCAGCTGGCGGTCGGCTGTGATCTCCTTGAAGCGCACTTCGGCCACCAGCTCAGGCGTCACGTAGTGATAGCCGGCTGTGTCCGGCGCATCGGCTGGCGGCGTGGCTGCCGGCAGGCTGCGCAACAATTCGCCCAGTTGCTCCAGCTGTTCGTGGTTAAACCCGGTTCCGACCCGCCCCATGTAGTGAAAACCGCTGCCGTCCGACTGTGCCAGTAACAGCGCGCCGAAACCCTTGTTGCCGCGCTTCGGGTCGGTGAATCCGGCTACCGCGAAATCATCGTGGCGGGCGGCCACAATCTTGACCCAGTCGGCCGAGCGTCGCCCGGCATACTTCGAGTCGGCCTTCTTGGCAACCACGCCTTCCAGGCCGAGCTCGCGCATCTGTTCGTACATTGCCTCGCCCTGTTCGGCAATGTGATCGGAGTATTTCAGCGGCCCGACGCTGGGCAGCAGTTCGCGCAGCAGTTCCTTGCGCGTGCTCAGCGGCAGCTGGCGCAGGTCGTAACCGTCAAACGCCAGCAGGTCGAACACATACAGCGAGGCAGGCAGACGCACCGAAGCGCGTGCGACATCGTGGCGGTTGCTCAGCCGGCCGCGTTTTTGCAGCAGGGAAAAGGAAGGCAGGCCCTTCTCATCATGCACGACAACTTCGCCATCCATGATGAAATTGTCGTAGGGCAGGGCGGCGATCACATCGGCTATTTCAGGAAAGGTAGCGGTCAAATCATTGCCATTACGCGAAAGCAGAGTTGCCTCGTCCTGCTCGTGCGCCACGATCAGTCGGTAACCGTCGTATTTGATTTCGAACAGCCAGCCCTTGCGGGTAAATGGCTCCGCCGTCTCGGCGAGCATTGGTTTTATCTGCCTGGATTCGAGTTTTTTCCTGGGAGCCTTGAATTTCCTGAGTTTCTCTTTTACGGCGGTCTCGACGCTGTCGCCGCCAGCCACCTGCTCCACGGTGCGGCCGGACAGAATCGAATCCTGCGGGTAGCCCGCCGTGCCTGCGTCAGACACGTATCCGTCAAGTTCCTTTATCAGCAGCCAGTCCTTGGCACCCTTGCGGGTTTTTATCAGCGCCCACTTGCCACGCAGCTTGTAGCCGTGCAGCTCGAAAGCGAGCTTGCCCTTTTTCAGTTCGGTTTCCGGATCGCCGTCGGGCCGCCACTCGCCGCGATCCCATACGATCACCGCACCGGCGCCGTAGTTGCCGGCCGGAATGTTGCCCTCGAAGCCGGCATATTCCATCGGGTGGTCCTCGGTCAGGACGGCGAAGCGCTTGTCGGCGGGATCGGGCGACGGCCCCTTGGGTACCGCCCAGCTGCGCAGGGTGCCGTCAATCTCCAGGCGGAAGTCGTAATGATTGGCGCGAGCCGCATGATGTTGCACCACAAACAGCCCGCCGCCCCCAGATGTAGTGCCGCCGAACGGCTCCGGAGTTGAGTCGGCTTTTCGCTTTTGGCGATAAGCCTCTAATTTATCTGTATTTCTTGCGGGCATAGCTGGCTGCCTATAGTATACGTGCCTATGCGCGCTATATCTTCAGCAACTATTTCATTTGGCCTGGTCTCCATCCCGGTCAAGCTGTACTCGGCCTACGACAGTGGCAGCCAGGTGCGCTTCAACCAGATCGACAAGCGCGACGGTGCGCGCGTAAAGCAGCAGCTGATTTCCTCGAAGTCAGGCGAGCCGGTCCCGCGCGAGGAGATCGTCAAGGGCTACGAGTTTGCCAAGGGCCAATATGTGCTGTTCACGAAGGAAGAGCTGAAGGCCATTGAAAGCGTGTCGACGCACACCATCGATATCGTGGAGTTCGTCAAGGCCGAGGACGTGGCCCGCAAATATCTCGACAGGGTTTATTTCCTCGGCGCCGAGAAGGGCGGGGCACGCGCATACAAGTTACTGGCCGAGGGGCTGCGCAAGACCGGGCGCGCGGCGATAGCCAAGTATTCTTCACGCGGCAAGGAACACCTGGTCATGCTGCGGCCCGAAGAGGATGGCCTTGCCATGGAGCAGCTGCACTATCATGACGAGTTGCGCAGTATCGCGGACGTGCCGATGGATGATGCACAGGTCAAAAAAGAAGAGCTGCAGCTTGCACTGCAGCTGATCGACCAGGCTGCCAGCGACAACTTCGACGCGACAAAATACAAGGACGAAGTGCGCGGCCGCGTCATGGAGATGATCGACCGCAAGGTCGAGGGTGAAGATATAAGCGTTGCGCCAACAGAGCAGGCCGAGACCAAGATCATCGATATCATGGAAGCGCTGAAGGCCAGCCTGGCCGACGGCAAAAAACCCGCAAAGCGCGCTGCGGCAAAGAAAACGGCCCGAAAAAAGACCAGCCGCAAGAAATCCTCCTGAAAGATTCCCGCGACTTGGCCGCAGCCGCCGGCCAGTTGGTATCCTGTAGGGGATGAAAGGCTATTCCACCCGTGAGGTTGCCGAGCTGCTGCACATGCCCGAGGGGCGCGTGCGTTCTTTCGCGCGTGCCGGCATCCTGCAACCGGATCGTGGACGACGCAGCGAATACCGCTTCAGTTTCCAGGACATAGTTCTGCTACGCGCCGCCAAGGCGCTGGACGATGCCCGGGTGCCGTCGAAAAAGGTGTGGAAGGCGCTGCGGTCCCTGCAGGAGCAGCTGCCGGCAGGCCGCTCGCTGGCGACGGTGCGTATCAGCGCGGCCGGCGACGATGTGGTGGTGCGCGATTCCAGTCATGCATGGGAGCCTTACACCGGCCAGGCTGTGATGGAATTTGATGTGGCTGACCTGGCCCAGGAAGCCGAGCCCATGGTGCGCCATGCTGCACGCGAGGCACGCGATAACGCTGAGCCAAAAGACGATGCCGATGACTGGTACCAGATGGGTGTCGATCTGGAGACAGTCGGCGCATTCGGCCGTGCCGCGGATGCCTACAGCCGGGCGCTGCAAATCGACGCCAGCCACGCAGAGGCAATGATCAACCTCGGACGCCTGCAGCACGATAAAGGGGAGCTGCCGGAGGCGGAAAAGCTGTATCGCAGCGTGTTGCAGTCAGATCCGAAAAATGTGCTCGCCTTGTTCAACCTTGGAGTTGTGCTGGATGACCAGGGGCTGGGTCAACAGGCACGGGAAGCGTATGAACAGGCGCTCGAGGTGGAGCCTGATTTTGCAGACGCGCATTTCAACCTGGCCCGGCTGCACGAGCGCGATGGCCATTCCGCTCATGCCCTGCGGCACCTCGCCCGTTACCGGGCTCTGAAAAAACAGGGCACGCAATAGCTTAACGCCCGGCGCGTGATAAAATTCCGCCATCACACCACCGGGAGCGCGTGATGAATGGTTACATCGTCGCCCTGATAGGCCTGCCCGGGGCCGGCAAGTCGACTGTGGCCCGCTCGTTGTTGCAGCGGTTCGACCTGAACGAAGTCAATCGTGACAACATTCGCGCCGCCATGTTTCCCGATTGCGATTACAGCGATCAGGAAAAGTTGGCTGCCGAGGACGCGGTAATGTCGGCGGTGCAGGCCAACTGCGCGTCAGGCAGGAATTCCATTGTCGATGGTATGACTTTTTCCAATCGTGCTTCTCTCGACCGCCTGCGGCGTTGTGGTGAGCAATACGGTTTTCGCACGATGCCGGTCTGGCTGGATTGCCCGGTTCCTGTGGCAAGACGCCGGGTAACCGGTGACCGGCAACATCCCGCCACTGATCGCAGTGCGGAGTTGGTCAGCAAGGTTGCCGAGCGGTTTCAGCAGCCACCCGATGACGCTATCCGGCTAGATGCCACGCAGCCAATTTCGGCGGTCTGTGCGGCCACCGCAGAAGCGCTGCGGGCATCTGCAATTCCCGACCGTACGCACTGACCTGTTTCGCCGTTCAGGTAAAGGCGGCAGGCCTTGTTTATAATGCAGGCACGCAGCCATGCAAGAGGAAGCTGAATGACCGCCATGGAACTTGCAGACCTTGCCGTTCGCCTGGTGCTGGTGGCGATGATTGCCTGGCTGGCCTACCGTTCGTTTGAGCGCCGCTCGATCCAGCTTGGTGACGAGCCAACCCTGCCGCAGTACTTCGTGCGTCGCGCCGTCTATCGCAGCGGGCTCGCGGCCTACATAGTCATTGTGGCGCTGGTCTATTTTCTGACGGTCACCTTCTGGCTGCCGACGCTGCCGCTGGTCGAGGCCAGCGCGGCACTTGGACGCGGCTCGTTTGCCGCCTGGCTGGTGAACCTCGACGAAAGCCATGTGCTGCCGGTCATAGCTACCGGCGTTTTTGTAACCTTGCTGCTGTGGGAAAGCCGGGTCAATCCGCTGCCGGCCGTGCGCGACGCAATTTACGATGTATCGGCTATTCCACGGCGAGCGGTAGAGGTATACGAGGTGCTGCGTCGCTCGCGACTGGCAGCAATCACCGGAGGCGAACGCGAAAAAATAATGTCGCGGCTGCTCATCCCGACGCTGGATCTTGGCGATTTTGACAAGGCCGGTGCGTCTGTCGAGTATCGCTGGGCGCGTAACTGCGTGTTGTTCGACAAGATACGTTCCTATGCCGACCAGGCGTCATATGCTCGCCTGTTTGCCGAGCCGTCGTTGAAGTGGGGCGATATCTGTATCTCATTCAACCGTATGTCCGAGCGAGTGGCGGTGTGGAAGCGCGGGCCGACTCACTACACAAAGACGATCAGCCTGTTGCAGGATCTGGACGAACTGAACCGCTGGTTGTGCCGGTTGCTTGCCGGTCTGGTGATATTCGGGGCCGGCAGCGAAAAAGACCTGTGGACCACGGTTGCCCGGCTGGGCGGTGCGCCGCACCAGGCAGTGCTGAAGCACTCGTGGAAGTACATTATGACCTTCGCCACCGCCCTGGCTGTAGGGGTAATGGCCGGGCGCGAGTTGTCGGTGTTTATCTACGCCGGGCTGGTCGATCCGGCGGCAGAGTTGCGTCATTTCAGTATCGAGACCTCACGCTGGATCATCTACTCCGCCAGCATCTACCTGTTGCCCATCGTGCTGGTTTTCGCAGCCCGCATAACCTCGTACAGAATTCGGCCCGATGTCGATGAACGGTTTTACGGTTTTTATGCGCTCATGGCAGTAATGGGTTTCCTGGTCAGCACGTCTTCGTCAGCACTTATTCTCGGTCTCAGCTCCGATGCCGAAAATTTTGTGTTTAGCGACAGCTTTGCCGCGTCGATGCGATGGGGAATTCTGCCAGCCATGTTGTGCAGTTTTATTGCTTACCAGATGGACAGCTTTATTGCCGACGATGAGCCAAAAACCGAAATGATCTGGCGCGCCGCGGCTCGCTTTGTAATCTGGGCGCTGATCGGCATGGTGATAATGTTGTATGCGACAGATGATTTGCGCCTGATCGATTCGGAGTTGCGTTTTACGGTTGTGATGACAACGCTGGTGCTGGTTGGCAGTCTTGCTGCCGTGGCGCGATTCAAGACGGTGCAGTCGTATATCGAGGAATGGGAAGAGCCGCACAGCGAGGAAGAGCTGGCCGCACGGGTTACAAAATTTCCCGCCGGAAACCAGCGCTGAATCAGCTGACGGGAACAGCCACGCGCTGATTTCGCACCCACAGCAGCGCCAGCAGCATCAGGAACAATGGCGCTGTCACCAGCAACAGCAGCGTGGTCCAGCCCAGGTAGTGAATTACCGTGCCGGCCATCAGTGAACCGGTTGCCGACATGGTGAAGATCGAGAAATCGTTGATCGCCTGCGATTTGAAGCGTTCATTGGTGCGATAGGTACGGGTCAGCAGCGTCGTGCCGCCGATATAGAGAAAGTTCCAGCCGACGCCGAGCAGCACCAGCGCCAGCCAGTAGTGCAGCACCTGGTGGCCGCGCAATCCCACAACTACAGTCGCAAGCATGATTACAGCCCCAATGGCCATCATGCGCCGCGTCCCCAGTCTCTCAATCAGGAAACCTGATACCAGCGACGGTGCGTACATGGCGATGACATGACTGCGAATGACGCCGGCGGTGTGCTCAACCGAATGGCCATCGATTACATGCATGCTTACCGGCGTGGCAGTCATGATGAAATTCATCACGCTGTAACCGACCAGTCCGCCCATCAGCGCAACGATATACAGCGGTTGGCTGATGACCTGGCGCAACGACCGCGGCGGTAGCAGCTGTTGCGGTCCACTGTCGTGTGGTTGCACATCACGAAGGAACAGGAGCAGGCTGGCCGAAGCCAGCAGCAAGGCCGTGACGGCGGCGGTACAACCGGCATAGCGACCGGCCGCAATCCAGTCCTGACCGTGCGTTGCGATCGCCGGCCCGACAATGGCACCGCCAATGGAGCCGAGCAACACCAGGGAAATGGCCCGGCCAACCCGCTGTGCCGGAACACTTTCCGCAGCGGCAAAGCGATACTGCTGGACAAAACCCAGGTTAACGCCCAGCAGCAGGGTTGCCGCGCAAAACAGGGCGAAACTGCTCTCGATCAGTGCCAGAGTGCCCAGCGCAGCGCCTGCTGCACCAAGCAGGGCGGCCAGCGTGAACCCACGCCGGCGACCGATTGCTTTCATCAGCATCGCAGCCGGTATCGCTGTGAGCGCGATACCGACAATCATCAGCGACACGGGAAGTGTTGCCAGTGCCGGTGTGGTTGAAAGCTCGGAGCCGATTATCCCGCCGAGGGTAACCGTCACGGTGGTAGAACTTACCGCGATTAGCTGACAGGAAAACAGTATCCACAGGTTGCGGTTCAGAATCATTAAGCGTGCCGCTTATTCCGAGTCGAGCGCGGCAAGAATGGCGTTGGGTCGATAGCCCTTGATGACCGTATCGCCGACAACGATAACCGGTACGCCATAAGCACTCATGGTCATCATCTGCTGCGCAGCATCGGACGATTGTTCTACATCATATTCCGTAAACGGGATGTTGTGTTTGTTCAGTAATGTGCGGGTTTTGGCGCAATAGCCACACCATCGTGTTGCATACAGGGTTACCGGTCCGGCGACGGCCGGGTCGTAGTCGACGCTGGCAAAACGCAGCGCCAGCAGGTCGGGCAGCTGCATTGCAAGCAGCATCAGGGCGACGACTATCAGGGCCTGCTTCATCAGTTGGTTTGGTTGCTGCAGGAAGCAGAAGTTTCGTGCAGACCGCGACCGGTAACCAGGTACGTGGCAAAACTGCCCAGCCAGTGGCTGCCTTCGTAATGCGCTGACGATACTGCCGGCAGTGCCGCCAGACGATGCTGCGCGGCGGCGGTGAGCAGGGCAGCGCAACGCTTGTCGGTACCGGCCAGCCCGCTGGCTATGCCCTCCAGCATCCATGCCCTGCTGAGGTTGAGACCATCCAGATGTGCAAGCTTGCCGTCGCTGCGGTCGCTTACTTTGGCAACCGGCAGCCAGTTGCTGACAAATGAACCAGGGATTTGCGGCAGGAAATTTTCCAGCCAGGCGGAAAAATGCGCTGCGTCCATCACCCGGCGCATCAGGTCCGCCTCGGCCAGGCAGGGTGACAGGAAATCCTGCCCGGACGGCTCGTACTGCAACGGGCAGCGCCGGTCAGCGCCGTACAGTTCGACAATGCGCGCCTGCAGCAGGTTTTCCAGCGCCGTATTTCCTGCAGTGCGCGCCCAGTCGATCGCCAGCCCGAATGCGAAGGCCGTCTGCGAGTGTTCACCGGTGCGGATCGGGTAGTCGAGTTTCGGCACCCAGTCGCTGAACCGGGCAGCGGCTGCCTGCTCCAGCGGCATGAGCAGTTCGGCCCAGCGTTGTGCCCGCGGGTCGTTCCATTCGCGCAGCTCGGCGCCGAGCTGCAGCAGCCAGGCCAGGCCGTATGGACGCTCGAACGAGGCCCTGCCACGACCATTCAGGTAGCTCAGTTCTGCCGCAACGGCTTCGGCGTTAAAGCTCTGCGCCAGCGCAGCCATGGCCTCGTCAGCGAATGCGGCGTCGGGAAACTGCCGGGCGAGGCGTGCCAGCAGCCAGTGACCGTGTACTGCTGAGTGCCAGTCGAAGCAGCCATAGAAAATCGGCGTCAGTTCGCGCGGGGGCGCAACGTCGTCATCGCTTTGCATGACGTGCGCAATCTTGTTGGGGTATTCAAGGTGAACGCAATCAAGCGCCAGACCCGCAAAGCGACCGGCCTCGGAGGCGTCGAGCGCATGCGCGCTCGTGCTTGCCAGCAGCATCAGCAGTAGCAGTCTCATCCTGATCGCAGAGATTCAGCAGCCCGTGAGGGTGCAGTTGCCAAAAGCGTAAAGGCTCAGTCGCGCCATGACAAAGCCGAGCGTGCCGCCAGCCAGTACGTCAGTAGGGTAATGAAGGCCCAGTATCATGCGCGAGAAGGCGACCAGCACGGCGAATGGCAGTAGCAGCCAGACCGACTCCGGGAAGTACGGAAACATCATCGTGGTGAAACAGACGGCGTGAAGTGTATGTCCGGAGGGGAAACTGTATTGATCCAGGATGGGTGCGGCCGCATGTATGTCGGTGCGCCGGTTGAACGGTCGGTGCCGCACCAGGCGTTCCTTGAGGTACTTGTACAGCGCCACGTTGACCAGCGCCGTCAGGCCTACATGCAGGCTGATCACGGCACCCTGGTGTCCGAACAGCAACGGTAGCGCGAGGATCAGGCCATACCAGAACCAGCCGTCACCCAGCAGGCTGACCAGGCGAAAAAACCGGGCGGCGGTGACGTAGTGAGTCAGCCGGTTGACCTGCGCCAGCAACGCCAGTTCGATCGCGTCGATGCGACGCAGCGTTCTCGATGAATCGGACCAGGCCATGCATACCCCCAAAGACCTCCCTGATAGTGCCTTATTAAGACTTCAAGATGAAGAACGCGTTCCCTCGCAAAGGCCTGCGCCGGCCACGCCCGGCGCCATATAATCTCCTTTTAAATCATACACCTGAAGCAGGCAGCCAGGACGGTTTTGCAGCCCGGGCTGCTGCGGGCAGAATCGCCCCATGAGCTTTATCCAGGATGCCCCGCGGCTGGGCAATCAGTTTACCGGCGATCCATTGCTGCAGCGCTGGCTGCGCTGGCGCCTGCCCGACCACGCTTTTGGCGAAATCGTTGAGGGGTTGCATGCGCTTGGCGGCAGGGTAGTTGGTGATATCGCGCAGTATGCCGCCGACGCCGAGGCAAACCCACCACAGTTACGGCATTTCGATGCCTGGGGAAACCGCGCCGACACCATTGTGATGGCAGACGGCTGGCAAAAACTGCACGCGGCCGCTGCAACCGAGGGAATTATTGCAACGGCCTACGAGCAGAGCCAGGGCGAATATTCACGCGCCCATCAGTTTGCCCGCCTGTACCTGTTTCATCCGTCCTCGGCATTGTATTCGTGCCCGCTGGCAATGACTGACGGGGCTGCCAGCGTTTTGCTGCAACTTGGCAGCAGGCAGCTGGCACAACGCGTAGTGCGTCGCCTGACCAGCCGGGTCCCGGAAGAATTCTGGACTTCGGGCCAGTGGATGACCGAGACGGCTGGCGGGTCGGATGTCAGCAATACCGGCACCGTAGCGCACCCTGATGGTGACGGTTACCGGCTGGCCGGTCACAAGTGGTTCAGTTCCGCAGCAACCTCCGAGATTGCGCTGACGCTGGCGCAGCTTGACGGTAGGCTGAGCCTGTTCTACCTGGAGACTCGCAACAAGGATGGTTCGCTCAATGGCATAACAATCGAGCGCCTGAAGGACAAGCTTGGCACGCGGGCAATGCCGACTGCCGAACTTGCGCTGCAAGGCACGCGCGCCCGGTTACTGGGTGAGCCTGGTCATGGCGTGCGCAATATAGCTGGCATGCTCAATATCACGCGTCTATATAATTCGGTCTGTGCGGTAGCCAGCATGCGTCGCGGGCTTGCCCTGGCACGTGACTATGCTCACCGGCGTACGGCTTTTGGTCGACCATTGATCGGGCACGTACTTCATCGCGAGACCCTTGCCAACCTGGAGGCGCATTACCAGTCGGCATTTCACCTGGTGTTCCATCTCGGCTTGCTGCTTGGTAAAGCAGAGGCGGGTGTGGCCAGCGATGCCGAGCAGCTGCTGCTGCGGCTGATGACACCGGTAACAAAGCTTTATACCGCCCGGCTGGCCGTGGCATCAGCCAGTGAAGTGCTGGAGTGCTTTGGCGGCGCGGGCTACATCGAAGATACCGGGCTGCCAAAGTTGCTGCGTGATGCACAGGTGTTGCCGATCTGGGAAGGCACGACAAACGTGCTCAGCCTGGACGCAAGCCGTGTGTTGCAGCGACAGCCGGCCGCGATGGAGGCTTTTGTCAGTGACGTTTACGGTCGTCTTGCCGGCGATGACAGGGAACTGGCGCCGGCGCGTCGCCATATCAATGACGGTATGGGTCGCCTGCGTGTATTACCCGCAGACAGCGAAGCTGACGCTCGCGAACTGGCGTTCGGCCTGGCCCGGGTATATGCCGCTTCGTTGATGTACGAATGCGTCGCGGCCCACCCGGCCTGGCAGGTATCTCGAGCGGCGCTTGAATGGACTGTTCAGCGCACGCTTGTTGGACCCTGGGCCCAGCCTGGCACCCTCGCTGCTGCCGATATTCTGGCCCGCCAGCGATAGACAGTGCGTGACAGGCCCCGGTGCCTTTGACAAAGTTTTACCTTTTGCAGCATGCATCTGCTGCACAGGTGGCAACACCTGCCGTTAAAGGGATAGCAGCGGTCACTGCATAACGCAGGATGCGCCTTTCTGCTAAAGATCAAGCCCGACCGGCCGATACCCTTTTGTGACGCCTTGCGCCCCGAGCCCACAAGGATTGACTCACGGATGATGGCAGGTCTGAAAATTCCGGTACACGAGCTGCGCGAAGGCATGTACGTTGCCCGGCTGGACCGCCCGTGGCTGGACACCCCGTTTCTGTTCCAGGGGTTTACCATTCGCAGCCAGCAGGAAATAGACGAACTGTGCCGCTATTGCGCCTGGGTCATGGTCGACCGCGAGCGCTCCGAGGTAGAGTTGGAAGCAGCATCAACCGAAAGCGGTCACCCGGGCCAACGACCGTCGTTGTCAAAACGGGTCGGCGGCCTGCTGCGACGCCTGCGCGGCGGTGGCCGCCAGGCAAATCCGATCCAGCCGCTTACGTCGCTTGCCGGCCTGCCGCGCACTTCTTACAAAGATCAGGAAACCACCATTTCCGACGAGATCCCGCGCGCCAACGAGTCCGTGATGCGTGCCCAGGAGATGGTGCGCCAGGCAACCCAGCAGTTGAAAGTCAGCGAGACTATCGAATTTTCCCTGGTTAGCCAGGCGGTCGACCCGATCATCGACAGCGTGCTGCGCAACAAGGATGCGATGATCTGGCTGCAGAGCATGCGTGGCAAAGACGAGTATGTCTTTTCCCGTTCTGTGGCGTGCAGCGTTTGGAGCGTGATTTTCGGCCGTCACCTCGGCCTCGACCGGGACACGCTCACACACCTTGCAACCGGTGCGCTGTTGCTTGACCTGGGCAAGGTAAAGGTTCCGGATGAGTTGCTGATGCGAGACGGGCCGCTTGGCGATGAAGAAATGGAGATGGTGCGGCAGCATGTCGAGTATGGCGTGAAGATGCTGGCTCGCAGCGGTGACTTTGATGACTGTGTCATCGAAATGGTGCGTACCCACCACGAGCGGTTCAACGGTACCGGTTATCCGGAAGGGCTGAAGGGAACCGAGATCCCGCCACTGGGAAAGATCGCCGGCATCCTCGATACCTTCGTCGCGATGACCAGCCAGCGCCCGCATGCTGATGCGATGGCGAGCTACGACGTCATGCGTCACCTGCACCAGCTGGCGGATGTCGAGTTCCAGGCTGAACTGGTGGAGCAGTTCGTGCAGGCAATCGGCATGTTTCCCACTGGTTCGCTGGTCGAGCTGAGCACCGGCGAAGTTGCGATCGTTACCGAACAGAACCGGATTCGACGCCTGCGGCCAAGAGTTATGGTTGTACTAGGCGCGGAAAAAGTGATGTTACGCGAGTTTCGAAAAGTCGACCTGCGCGAGCAGATAACCAGCGACAGTGGCGAAGCCTCCTTGTGGATCACGCGTGGCCTGCCGCCCGGTTCGTACGGCATCGACCCCGGAGAATTTTTCCTGTGATCGATGCCATACCGACAACCAGCAAGACCGGTTTCACCGCCTACATGGAGGTGCTGGAGCACTACCTTGAGGAATCCCGCGCCAAGGGCGAGCACCTTGCACTGCTGCTGGTTGAACTCGATAACCTGCGCCAGGTAAACACCACCATGGGTTACGAATCCGGCCGACAGATGTTGTCGCTGGCCGCCGAGCGGCTGCAGAGTGTCTGTCGCACCCGCGACCGTGTAATCCAGTACTCCGACCAGGGATTTGCGCTGTTGCTGGCCGGCGTGCGTAACGAAGGTCACGCGGAACTGGCGGCGAACAAGGTCTGGCGCATGTTCGAGAACCATGTCGAAATCGTGGGCCGCCGGGTGGTAATAGAGATTTCAATGGGTATAGCGATGTACCCCGGCCACGGTAACAGTGCGCAAAAGCTGATGCAGGCCGCCGAAGCAGCGCAATCAGCCGCGACTGCCACCTCGCACTGGTGCCTGTTCACACCGGCTGTTACGGCCGAGGCGACCGGTATGGTGGGCATAGCAGCAGAGCTCGATCGTGCCCTGGCCGAGGGCGAGCTCGAGATGCATTACCAGCCCAAGCTGTGCCTGGAGACCGGCAAGCCATCCGGGGTTGAGGCCCTGATGCGCTGGTTTCATCCGGAACGCGGGCCGATACGACCCGACATCTTTATCGGCATGGCCGAACGCATTGGCAAGATCGAGGACCTTACCTGGTTTGCGCTCAATACCGGCCTGCGTCAGAAGCGCGAATGGCCTCGGGCAGAAGCACCATTCAACGTCTCGATAAACGTTACCCCGCAAATCGTGCAGAAATTTGAATTTGCCCAACTGGTGCTCAACGCGCTGCAGGTGTGGGACGTGCGCCCGAACGAACTGACGATCGAGGTGACTGAAACTGCGTTGATGACAAATCCCGAGGAAAGCTTCCGCACTTTGACCGCCCTCAAAGATGCTGGCGTGCGGATATCCATTGACGATTTTGGTACTGGCTACAGTTCGCTGGCGTACTTCAAAAATATACCGGCCACCGAGCTTAAGATCGATCGCAGTTTCGTTTTCAAGATGCTGGAGAATCCCGGCGACCGGCGCATCGTGCAGACCGTTATCGACCTGGCGCATAATTTCGGGCTGAAGGTCGTCGCCGAGGGCATTGAAAATGAAGATACGCATGCGGCGCTGGTGACGATGGGTTGTGACGGTGCCCAGGGCTATCACTACGCGAAGCCGCTCAGTCATGCTGACCTGTGTCGCTGGTTGGGACACCAGGCCACGCAGCGCCAGCCAGCCGATCTCGCCGAGGCCTGATCCCGCGCGCAGCGGCGCTCGTGGGAGGGCATCTTGCCGCGACTGTTGCGAGTGTGGCCATCAGCGCGACTCTTGTCCGGCTTAATCTCGCGCGGCGTTGTGCCTCGCTGCAGCAGTTTCACGCTAGAATGATCCGATGAAACAGCGCGAGGAACGTTTCCGGGATTTTCAGTCGTTTTACCCGTTCTACTTGTCGGAGCATGCCAACCGCACGTCCCGCCGACTGCATTTTTTTGGTACCGGGCTGGTGATTGCGACCGCGATCGTCGCCGTGGTGCTGCAGCAGTGGTGGTTGCTGTGGCTGCTGCCGCTGTTCGGTTACGGTTTCGCCTGGACCGGGCATTTCTTCTTCGAAAAAAACCGTCCGGCAACTTTCAGGTATCCGCTGTTCAGCCTGGCGGCTGATTTTGTGATGTTTCGCGACATCCTGACCGGCAGGATCCGCTTCTAACTGCGTCGGTCCAGCCGGACTATGCTCTGTTCGCACCAATGCAGCGATGCGGCAAGACGCTCGAGCCCAAGCTGTAGCGTGAGCTGGGGAAAAAAATCCTCGTCGGGGAGTTCGTCGGGATATCGCGGGTCATTCTCGCGCCAGTGACGCTCGACGTCGCGTAGCTCGCCCAGCTGTTCGGCAATGCGATCACGCAGCTCGACCAGAAATTCGCGCTGGTCGGAGCGATCGTCAAGCTCGTGCAGGAAATAGACCTGTGCAAGATAGCTGATGCGATCACGACGAAACTCGGGTCCCTGCGCCAGCCACTGGCGCACCTGCTTTGAGCCAGGTTTTCGGCGCCGGTAGACTTTTCGCTCGGGTCCCTGCGGCGATGGCTCAACGGAAACCTCCAGCAGGCCGTCGCGTTCGAGTCGCTGCAGCGTGGGATAGATCTGCGCAAGTTCCGCAGCCCAGAAATGCCGCAGGCTCTGGTTGAACTGGCGCTTCAGGTCATAACCGCTGGCCGGCCTGGCCAGCATGCCAAGCAGAATGTCACGCAACGCCATTCAGGCGAGCTCGCCAAACTTGCGCCGGTAATGGCGGGTCCACAGGATCGTCCCGGGGATGCCGATGGCAGCGGGTGCAATCCAGGGGATGACTCCGATCCATCCGTCCAGCCCGATATCGAACAGGCGTGTAGAACCGAAGACCGCAAAAGCAGTGTGAAACGCGATGCCGCCGCCAATCATTGAACCCAGGTGTTCATACATCCAGGCACGTGGCGTCTGTGGCGGCTTGCTGATGTAACGCAGGATGCCGATGCCGGTCAGCATGCCGATCGGACTCAGAGCGTACAGGATGATTTTGTTAGTCGGCGATACGAGCACGGCGTAGGCAACAACAACTGCCGAGGCGGCGATGGCCGAGCGTGCCAGCCACGTCGACAACGGCGTGCCGAGCTCACGCGGGTCCTGTTTGTGTTGCAGGACCAGGACCCCATGACGAACGACGACAAAAGTCACCAGTGCCAGGTAGCCCAGGAATAACAGGAAGCCAAACGCTTCCGGCCGTGTGGCCAGGGTATGCCCTTCCGCCAGGTACCAGCCCGCCCGCAGGAGCACGGCCAGGCCGGCAGTGGCAAAAACGGTATAGGCGCAGGCCTTGTAGACTTTGCCAAACAAGCGGTGTGCGGGTCCGCCCTTGCGGCTGAAAATGGGCACCCAGAAAGCGACCAGGCCAACGCCGCCTAATACTACGTGTATTATCAACAGGATACGCATGATCATCGGCATGGGATCGTTCTTGAGAATCAGTATATAAAAACTTATATAGCAAGTGCCGGTAAAAATCAATGGGCAGGATGTGTCCTGCGTCGCGACCGGCACTGCCGTGCTGGGCTAGGATTGGCGCCGGGTATAGCAGGGGGAACGCGATGGATCACGACCCGTGGCTGATAAACGAAGTGCGGCGCATCACCGCTGACCTGGCCGGTCTGCAGACCAGCCTCGACCTGGTGCCGCGCAAGTTCCGGTTAGGCTATACCGACAGCGATGCGACAGTCGTTGTTGGTGATGGCGAATGGCGCACGCTGCTCAGCCGGGTAACCGACGCGCGCGAGGAAATTGTCGCCCAGCTCAACGATTTCATTGAAAACGAGTATGACCGCCAGCTGCACTGGTCAGCGCTGCGCATGTTGACCGCATCAGGTGTGCTGTCGACAGAGCTTGCGACTTTTCAGGGCAAGCTGACCTTTATTGACGCACGACCCGGCGAACGCTCCAATGATGTCGGGCGATTGATCGACTGGTTCGATGGCCAGTTGCTGCCGGTGAGCAATCGGCTGTCCACCCGGTTGCTGCAGTTTATTTCGCGTGTGATGGATCCCGAGTCATGGACCGTCAGTGGTCCTCTTACCGGTGGTGAAGGTCCATTGCAGCTGACGATGAGTTTCCAGCCAGCCACCGAGACACGCGCGCGCGAACAGCGCAAGAAAGAGCAGCGGCTGCAACGAATTCGTATCGACTAAATCACGTCGCGCTGTGCGAGCTGCGCGCAAATCTTGACGATTTCGATCAGGCCGGCGAAGCGTTTGTCGGCAGTGTGGCCGGCTGCATAGCGGGCATAGATCTGCTGCAGGATCACGGCCAGCTTGTAGCAGCCGTAGCGATAATAAAACAGCGCATCATCGACTGACCGGCCCGAAGCATCGGAGTAAGCTGAGACAACTTCCGCGCGGCTGAAGTTTCCCGGCAGCCAGGTCAGGCCGAACTGGCGCAGCGGTGCAGGGTCATCGGGCTGCGCCCAATAGGCCAGCGAGGAGCCCAGGTCCATCAGCGGGTCACCGATGGTCGTCATTTCCCAGTCGAGCACCCCAATAATTTTCGTCAGGTCAGCCGGATCCAGAACCAGGTTGTCGTATTTGTAGTCGTTGTGTATCAGCGATGCGCCCGACTCGGTGGGTTGGTTATCGCTGAGCCAGCGGCCGGTTGCGTCCATGTCGGGAATTACTTCGGTTGCCGCCTTTTCGTAGCGGGCAATCCAGCCGCTGACCTGGCGTACGATATATCCAGCCGGCTTGCCAAGATCACCCAGGCTGGCCTGTTGCGGGTCGATGGCGTGCAGCTCAGCCAGGCTGGTAACGAACGATTGTGACAGCCCGCGCATGACCTCCGGGTCAGGTGCGACGCCTGCGGGAGGTTTACCACCACGCAGGATGACTCCGCACAGCCGCTCCATGAGGTAGAACGGCGCGCCGATCACTGTCGCGTCCTCGCAATAGTGCAACGGGGCAGGGGCGCGGTCGAAATGACCCTGCAGACCGCTGATTACGCGAAATTCGCGGCTCATGTCATGCCCACCGGCGATATTGGCACCGTGCGGCGCCCGGCGCAGCACCAGCTCACGCTGCCCGATCCGCAGCAGGTAGGTGAGATTGGAATAACCCCCGGGAAATTGCTCTATTGTCACATCCGCGCCGATATCGGGTACAACCTCGCGCAGGTATTCACCCAAGGCGACAGTGTCCAGCTCCTCGCCGCGACGCACCGCGGCCGGCTGGTCGATCGGGTTCACGCGTAATCGCCCAGGGCTGCGCGGGCAACGACCGACTTGTGTACCTCGTCCGGGCCGTCGTAGATACGGGCGGCACGCTCGTGCCGGTACCAGAATGCGAGCAGGCTGTCGTCACAGAGGCCGGCTGCACCGTGCACCTGTATCGCCCGGTCCAGAACATTCTGCAGGACCGCGGCAACATGAAACTTTATTTGTGAGATCTGACGTCGTGCCGCCCGCGCCCCTTCGGCATCGATGCGTCGTGCCGCATCCAGCGTAAGCAACCGGGCGGCATCGATCTCTGCACGACATTCTGCAATCCAGTTCTGTACTGTCTGTCGGCTGGACAGCATCTTGCCGGGAGACAATTCACGGCTGGCCGCCCGCCGGCACATCAGTTCGAAGGCGCGCTCGCAGATTCCGATCCACCGCATGCAGTGATGTATGCGTCCCGGTCCGAGCCGTTCCTGTGCGAGGCGGAAGCCTGCGCCCTGTGCGCCGATACGGTTGGCCCGCGGCACACGGCAGTCTGTAAAGCGCAGCTCGGAGTGGGAAAACGGTCCGGCACCTTTTTCGCCCATGATGGCAATGCGACGTACGTGTTCGTAACCGGGCGTACCATCCGGCACGATCAGGAGACTGGCGCGCTCGTGGGGTTTTTCTGCAGCTACGTCGGTGATTGCCATCACGATAGTGAACGCCGACTGGTGTGCACCCGTGGTAAACCACTTGTGGCCATTGATGATGTAATCGTCGCCATCGCGGCTGGCGGTGGTTGCCATGTGCACCGGGTTAGACCCGGCAAATTCCGGTTCGGTCATGGCGAAGCTGCCGCGTGTCTCGCCACGCATCAGCGGCCCGAGATACTCCTGATGCTGCCGGGCATCACCATGGGACGCCAGCAGTTCCATGTTCCCGGCATCAGGCGCCTGGCATTGCATGGCATAATGACCGAGCGGGCTGGCGCCAAGTGCCGCACTGATTGGCGCGAAGTGACGCAGCGCCAGGCCCATGCCGCCGTGCTCTACCGGCATGAATGGTGCCCATAACCCCTGCGACTGGGCGCTGCGACGCACCGTGTGCAGTTGCTCCGCTACCGCACTGTAGCCGCCGGCAAGAAACGCTGGTTCAAGCGGGATTACTTCTTTGTCAACAAACTCGGCGACCTCGCGAAGAATCGAGGCAGCCGTCATCGTCTCGGAATGTGCGGGCATCAACTTCCCCCGTTTAATGCACTCGCGGACGACCAGTGTGCCAGATTCGCAGCAGTGCCGCGATCAGCGTGTTGCCGTAGTACCATATCCATTCTTTTTTTACAGGAAGCGGCCATGACAGAGCGAGTCAGGATCGAAATCGCCGACGGGATTGCAGATGTTCGTCTCGAGCGGGCTGACAAGCACAACGCAATTGATCGCGAGATGTTTGATGCGATCGAAGCGGCAATCGCTGCTGTTGCTGCGGACAGCAGTATTCGTGTCGTCGTGCTCAGTGGCAGCGGCAGCAGCTTTTGTGCAGGCCTGGACGTGCAGAGTTTCGCCGCCGGGCCGGAGGCCATTACCGAGCTGCTGGAGCGCGGCGCTGATGGCCTCAACCTGGTGCAGCGCGTATGCGTCGGCTGGCAGCGACTGCCGGTTCCGGTCATTGCGGCGCTGCATGGAAAAACATATGGCGGCGGCCTGCAGATCGCGCTGGGCGCCGATATCCGGGTGCTGGCACCGGACACTGAGTTATCGGTCATGGAGATTCGCTGGGGCATTATCCCGGACATGGGAATCACCCAGACACTGCGCAACCTGGTGTCATTGGATGTTGCCAAGGAGCTTACCTTTACCGGCCGCACCATCGATGCCGGCGAAGCAGTTCGAGTTGGTCTTGGCGCAGGGATTGCAGAAGACCCGCACGCGGCGGCGCTGGAGCTGGCACGCGAAATTTGCGGTCGTTCACCTGAGGCCGTGCGGGCGGCGAAGCGTCTTTTCAACGAGGCGTGGCATGCCGATCCGCAGTCAGGGCTCGAGCTCGAAGAAGCATTGCAGCGTGAGCTGTTGTTCAGCCCGAACCAGATCGAGGCGGTTCAGGCAAACTTCGAGAAACGCCCGCCGGTGTGGAAGGACAACGGCTAGAGCTGCGCCAGCGCCACGCGCACGACCATAATCCACAGCGCAACGGCGGCCGCGGCGTAGCTGATGAAACGCAGCACAACCCGGTTGATAGTGCAGTGTATTGCGCTGTGAATCACGCGGAATGCCAGGAACACCCAGGCGCTTGCCAGGTGTACGGGGTCAACCTGCCCGGTGACAAAAAGGTACAGGCACAGCGCATAAAACAGTATCGGCAGCTCGAGCAGGTTCTGCAGGTTGTCGGCTGGCTTGTGTATCGGCGCAGGTCCCGCTGCTGCAACCTGCGCCCGGGTAGCGAAGTCTTGTGGATCGACCCGGTTGACGTAAAAGAAGTGCAGCCGGCGTACGTACATGTACATCCAGACTATGAAACTGAGCAACAGCATACCGACAAACGGCAAAAAAATATCATTCTGCTGCATTGCATTCCTCCTGGCGGTGTAGCTGTCGACGGCGCAGAAGGCAAGCGTAGTGGTCTCGATCGCTGCTAGAGCGCCCGCACCTTGTAGTTGCCGCGCCGTTCGTCGTAGTCCAGTTCGATCAACTTGTTTTTCGCCGCATCCTCCAGCAGGTCATTGAAGGTGCGATAGCCGTAGTAGGTCTCGTTGAAGCCGGGGTGCACGCGTCGCAGGGTCTGCTTGATCTGCGAGCCCCACACCGGGTCGTAATCGCCCTCCAGGCCCTGCACGGTTTCTGCCACCAGCTCGACGGCATCTGTTTTCTTGTCCTTGGTAGAGGTTTTTTTCTTATTGCTTGCGCGCTTTTTCTTCCGCGCATGCCGCTCCAGATCATCGTAGTAGATAAATTCGTCACAATTGGCGATCAGCAGATCGGAAGTCGATTTTTTTACGCCACAGCCAATTACCCGTTTGTAGTTCTCCTTGAGCTTGGAAACCAGCGGCGAAAAATCGCTGTCACCGGAAATCAGGGCAAACGTGTCGATATGATCCTTTGAATAGCACAGGTCGAGCGCATCGACGACCATGCGTATGTCAGCGCTGTTTTTACCGCTCAGCTTGCTACGGGGAATATCCATCAGCTCGATGCCGAGTACGTGCATTTCCCGTTCGGCGCCACGGTAGTGACTCCAGTCACAGTACGCGCGCTTGTAGACGACGCGCCCCTTTTCCAGCAGGCGTTTCATGATCAGGTCGATCTGGAATTTTGCCTTCATATCACGCACACCGAGCGCGAGATTCTCGTAATCGATGAATACGGCGATCAACGCTTCGTCGGACATGGATAGGTTCTCCTGCGGGCCCAATCAGGCGGAGTGGGTGAGTTTGCGAAATTCCTGGATGGCGACTGACAGCGTGGCGAAGTCGAGGTTGCCCCCGACTTTCATGTCGACCAGCATGGATTGGGTGCGCTGGATGCGGCTGACGTGCTGCTCCAGCCAGCTACTGACTGACTCACCCGCCGTTTTTTGCGGGTACTCAGCAATAATTTCAGCTGTCAGCGTGCGGACCAGCTCGTAGAGGTTTTCGCGCAGCGTGTGACGCGCCATGGCCTGCCAGCGGCCATCCACTTTCAGGTGTTCGATCTGTTCGCGCAGCCAGTCGAGCTTGAGACCTGCGGCCAGGCGAAAATAAATTGTTGCAACGTGGCCTGCTTCGGTATCTGCTGCTTTGGCAACATCGATAATGTCCAGTGCAGAATAAAGCGACGTCAGCCCGGCCATGCGATTGGCCAGCCGGTGTGGCATGCCAATGTCCGTGTAAGCCTGGTAGGACTCTTTGAAGCCACGCAGGTCGGGGTTGACCAGCAGCGACGACAGGTTGTCGCCGATTGCGGTCACTCCGGGATGGTAGCGGGCAACAGAATCGGCGATGTGCAGGCCTTGCGGCCGGCGATTGAGCAGCCAGAGAGTGACCCGACGCAGCAGTCTGCTGGTCTGGTTCATCATTGCATACTGCGCCGTGGCGGGAATCTCGTTGTCGAGCGCTTCGATATCGGCCCATACCAGGCGCATGTCGAAACACTCGCGGGCAATGGCATACGCGCGCGACAGCGTGCCCGCATCAACACCGGCTTCCTCCATGGTGCGATTCGTAAACGCCGGCCCCATGCGATTGATGATGCTGTTGGTGATCTGGGTAGTGATTATTTCTTTCGCCAGGCGGTGGTCACCGGTCAGGGCTTCATACTGCTCGCGCATCAGCGACGGGAAGTAACGTGACAGCTCCTCGCGCAGGTGCGGGTCGGTGGCAATGTCGGATTTGCTCAATTGCCCGTTAAAGCTGATTTTTGAGTACGACAATATCGTTGACAGCTCCGGGCGCGTGAAACCGAGCCCGGACTTGAGGCGGTCGCGGATGCTTTCCTCGTCGGGCAGGAATTCGATCTCGCGATTGAGTTCGTCGCGCTCCTCCAGTCGCCGCAACAGGTGTGCATATTCATTAAGCCGTTCGACAGCTGTGGATTCGATGACGCTGATAGCCTGAGTCTGCAGGTAGTTATTGCGCAGCACCAGCCGTTCAACCTCGTCGGTCATTTGAACCAGCATTTCGTTACGCCGCGTCCGGTTGAGGCCGCTGTGCTGCATGGCAAGATTGAGCAGAATCTTGATATTGACTTCGTGGTCGGAGCAGTCGACGCCGGCGGAGTTATCAATAAAGTCGGTATTGAGGCGGCCACCGGTCAGCGCGTATTCGATGCGTCCCAGCTGGGTCAGGCCGAGGTTGCCGCCTTCGCCAACGACTTTCGCACGCAGCTCGTTGCCGTTTACCCGCACTGCATCGTTGGCCCGGTCGCCGACGTCGTTGTTGGTTTCGTGGCTTGCCTTGACGTATGTGCCGATACCGCCGTTCCACAGCAGGTCTACCGGGGCGCGCAGGATGGCTGCGATCAGTTCCTGGGGCGTTAGCCGCTGATCGCTGATTGCCAGCATCTCCTGTACCTGCGGACTCAGCTCTATCGACTTCTCCTGTCGCGAATAAACGCCGCCACCGGCCGAAATGAGACTGGTGTCGTAGTCGGTCCAGCCCGATCGCGGCAATTCGAACAGCCTCTGGCGTTCGGCATAGCTGGCTGACGGATCCGGATCCGGGTCGAGAAAAATATGCAGGTGATTGAAAGCCGCCTGCAGCCGGATGCAGGGTGACAGCAGCATGCCATTACCAAAGACATCGCCCGACATGTCGCCGATACCGGCAACCGTGAACGGCTGGACCTGGGTATCGTGGCCGAATTCGCGAAAATGCCGCTTGACCGCTTCCCACGCGCCCTTCGCAGTGATGCCCATGCCCTTGTGGTCATAGCCTACCGAACCACCGGAGGCAAAAGCGTCGCCCATCCAGAAATCGTATTCGTGCGCCAGCTCATTGGCGATATCGGAGAAAGTTGCCGTGCCTTTGTCAGCAGCCACTACCAGGTACGGATCGTCTTCGTCTAGCCGGATTACCTGCTCCGGCGCCACGATGTCGCCGCCAACAAAATTGTCGGTGATGTCGAGCAGTCCACGCAGGAAGTCGCGGTAGGCAGCAACGACTTTCTGGCGGACCTCGTCCGGGGCACCGGTCGGAGCTGGTTTCAGTACGAAGCCGCCCTTGGCCCCGGTCGGTACTATCAGCGTGTTCTTGACGGTCTGTGCCTTCATCAGCCCGAGGACTTCAGTGCGGAAATCCTCGCGCCGGTCTGACCAGCGAAGTCCGCCGCGGGCGATCTTGCCAGCACGCAAATGGACACCTTCGACCCAGGGCGCGTAAACAAATATTTCGTAGCGCGGCCGTGGCAGCGGCAATTCAGGAATCCTGTTCGATTCGAGTTTCAGGGAAATATAAGCCTTGGGCTGTCCGTCGGCGTCGACCTGGTAATAGTTGGTGCGCAATGTTGCGCGGATGACGCTGAGATAGGCGCGCAGAATGCGATCGCCGTCCTGCGTTTTAACCTGTTCAAGCATGTTGTCCAGCGCCTGCGCAGCATTGAGGGCGCGTCGCTGGCGGGTGCGCGCGCCGCAGTGCGGATCGAAGCGGCCCTCAAATGCCCGTACCAGCTGCGTGGCAATGGCCGAATGGCGGCAAAGTATTTCCTCGATATAGCTCTGGCTGAAGGGTATGCCGGTCTGCAGCAGGTACTTGCAGATCGTGCGTAACAGCGTCGTCTGCCGGCAGGTCAGGCGCTCCAGCAAAACCAGGCGATTGAAACTGTCGTTTTCTGCCAGCCCGCGCCAGACCTGTGAAAACGTATCCTGGAATACCGCGTTCACTTTCTTCGGCTCCAGCGGAATGGATTCGAAGAATTCCATGGTGAAATCCTGCATCCAGATATCGCCATCACCGAAATCGATCTGGTGTGGCCGCTCACTGATTACCCGCAGGCCCATGTTTTCCAGCATCGGCAGCGCGTCGGACAGCGGGATCGGGTTGTTGCGACAAAACAGCTTAAGTTCGAGAGAGTTGTCCGCTTCGTTTTTTGGCCGGTACAGGCTGATCTGCAGCGCGTCGTCGGGCTCGTCCAGATCCAGCATCGACTGTATATCGTACGAAGCGGCGCGCGGCGAAATCGCTTCCTGGTACGACACCGGAAAACTTTCTTCTGCGCGATGAAACAACCTCAGTCCCTGCTCATCGCCAAAGCGCGTCACCATTACGTCACGCAGCCGGTCGCGCCAGGTGCGCACGACATCCGCTATGCGCCGCTCGATTGTGCGCACCTCAGCTGCGGGCTTGCTGTCGGGCGGTGTCCGGACGATAACGTGAAGGCGTGCCAGGTTGGACTCCGACATGAATACCGATGATTCCACTGATACGCCGCCAAAGCCGTTTTGCAGCAGGTCCTGGATGCGCTCCCGCACCATCGTGTTGTATTTGTCACGTGGCACGAAGACGAGGCAGGACACAAATCGCTGGAACGCATCGCGTCGTACAAAAAGCTTGACCCGCTGACGCTCCTGCAGACCGAGTATGCCCCTGCTGATACGCGCCAGATCATCGATGCTGGCCTGGAACAGCTCGTCGCGCGGGAAGTTTTCCAGGATGTGCATCAGCGCTTTGCCAGCGTGGCTCCGTTGCGATAACCGCGAGCGCTCCGCAACCTGTTCGATCTTGTGGCGCAGTATTGGGATATCACGCGGGCTGCGGCTGTAGGCGCCGGAGGTAAACAAGCCAAGGAAGCGCTTTTCGCCATCGACCTGCCCATCGCTGTCAAAGGTCTTGATGCCGACATAGTCCAGGTAGGTGGGGCGGTGAACCGTCGAAAGCGAGTTGGCCTTGGTAATTACAAGCAGGTCTGGCGAGCTGGCCATGCGCTGTATCGCGCGTCGCAGGCCGCGATTGGGCTGGCGCTCGATGGTGGGCCGGTCGGCGCGCAGTATGCCCAGACCACTGCCGGGAATTGAGCGCAGCACATCATCGCCATCATCACGCTGCAACTTGTATTCGCGGTAGCCAAGGAAAGTGAAATTGTTGGCAACCATCCAGTCCATCATCGCCAGGCTTTCTTCGACGACCGGTTGTTTCAGAGGAATGGCCTGATGCTGAACTTCTTCACGAATCTGCAGCATTTTGCTGCGCATTGCCTGCCAGTCGCCGGTAGCGGCACGAACGTCATGCATTGACTCGCGGATCATGTTCATCAATGCATCGAGTATGCCGCTGTCAGTTTCGCGATCTACCTCCATCTGAACAAACGATTCGGTTTTGCCCTGTTCGATGCTGGTCAGCTCACCTTTTGCATCGCGTGTCAGTTGCAATACCGGGTGAATGGTCAGGTGCATTGTCAGTTTCTGCCGCGCGAGGACCAGCGCCACAGAATCGACAATGAAAGGCATGTCATCGTTGACGATTTGTATGATCGTGTTGCGCGATTGCCAGCCGTCTTTTTCGATGTTGGGATTAAAAACGCGCACCAGCGTCGCGCCAGGTTTTCGCTGCCGGGCAAAAGTCAGGTGTGACAGTGCCATGCCGGCGAGGTCGGCCGGCTTGCGGTCGCGCAGGTCTTCTCCGGACACATCGGAGTAGTAGCTGCGCAGGAATGCGGCGATGTCTACGCCATATCGTTCTTGCGGGAATATTGCTGATGCCGCGATGACCTTGTCGATCTGTCGATCAGTGGCATCGGTAATTCGACGCATAAAACCGGTCGGCCTGGGTTTCTTGCGCGCATCCGCTGGAGTGCTGCTCATCCGGCTGCCTTAAATACTGTTGATCTCCACCGGCGCAGTATAGCGAAAGCAGCTGTGGGCCACTGCCCGCAGGCGCGGAATTGTGACGCAGACACCCCCCCGGCCGGAGCGGCGGCGGAGCCGAATAAAGCGACCGTCCGGCACCGCAGCATATTTGAGTACAATGCCGCCCCATGAAACAAAATGACCTGACCGCGGCGCCGGTATTTCGCGCCTTTATCGAGTCCGAATTGCTGCCGGAGCTGGAGATCGAAGCGACGGATTTCTGGCGTGGGCTGGGCGCTGTCGTCGCAGAATTGACGCCCCGGAACCGGCAGTTGCTGCAGACCCGGGACGAGCTGCAGGCCCGTATTGACGCCTGGCACGCTGAAAACAACGCCGCCAGCCGGGATGCCGGTCGTTACCGCAGTTTTCTCGAGGAGATCGGCTATCTGGCCGCGGATCCCGGCGAGGTGACGATAGCGACAGAAAATGTCGATCCGGAGATCGCGACTGTCGCCGGACCGCAGCTGGTAGTGCCGGTAAGCAACGCGCGTTTTGCCCTCAATGCCGCCAATGCCCGCTGGGGTAGCCTGTATGACGCCCTTTACGGCACCGACGTCATACCTGCCAGCGAAGGTCGCGAGCCGGGCAGTTCGTACAACCCAAAACGCGGCGCCGCGGTTATCGCTTATGCCGCCGGATTTCTGGACCGTGTCGTGCCATTGGCGCGCGGCAGCCATGCTGATGCCACGGGTTATGACATCGTCGACACAGCGCTGCAGGTGCGACTTGCTGATGGCGCGGTAACAGGCCTGGCTGCGCCGTCGCAGTTTGCCGGTTTCAGCGAAGAAGCAGATCAACGTCGCGTGTTGTTACGCAACAATGGGCTGCACATCGAATTGCTGCTCGACCCCGGCCACGTGATTGGCCGTGATTCTGCGTCTGATCTGGCTGACGTGATCATGGAGTCGGCGGTGACGACGATCCAGGACTGCGAGGACTCGGTTGCCGCAGTCGATGCCGGGGACAAGGTCGGTGTTTACCGCAACTGGCTGGGGCTGATGCGTGGCACGCTGGCGGCGACTTTCAGGAAGGGTGGCCGCGAGATGACGCGCACGCTGGAAGCTGACCGGCAGTACACGGCATGCGACGGCGGGCAACTGACCCTGCATGGCCGCAGCCTGATGCTGGTGCGCAATGTCGGCCACCTGATGCAGACCGATGCGGTAATCGACGCAAACGGCGATGAAATTTTTGAGGGAATTCTGGATGCCGTGGTCACGGTTGGTTGTGCCATGCACGACTTGCGCCAGCTCGGCGAACATCGCAACAGCCGCAGCGGCAGCGTCTACATCGTCAAGCCGAAGATGCACGGGCCGGAGGAGGCTGCATTTACCAATCGGCTGTTTGCTGCGGTAGAAGACATGTACGGGTTAGCGCGCAACACAATCAAGGTGGGCGTGATGGACGAGGAGCGCCGCACAACGGTCAACCTTGCCGCCTGCATCAATGCCGTGCGTGAACGGCTGGTGTTTATCAACACGGGGTTTCTCGACCGTACGGGTGATGAGATCCACACCAGCATGGAAGCCGGCCCGATGCTGCCAAAAGAGATCATCAAGACGCAGCCGTGGATCAATGCCTACGAGGACTGGAATGTCGATATCGGTATCCGCTGCGGGCTGCCCGGTCGGGCGCAGATCGGTAAGGGTATGTGGCCGAAACCGGATGAGATGAAGCAGATGGTGGAGACTAAAATCGGTCATCTCGAGGCCGGCGCGAACTGCGCCTGGGTACCGTCACCGACTGCGGCAACCCTGCATGCCATGCACTATCATCAGGTTAACGTTTTTGCACGGCAGCGTGAGCTGGCAAAGCGCTCGCTGGCGAGCCTGGAGGATATCCTGACCCCACCGTTCTGCGACCCGGCTTCGCTGGATGCCACCACCATAGATATGGAGCTGAAGAACAATGCCCAGGGGATTCTGGGCTACGTGGTGCGCTGGATCGACCAGGGCGTCGGTTGTTCCAAGGTGCCCGACATCAACAACGTCGGGCTGATGGAGGACCGTGCAACGCTGCGTATCTCCAGCCAGCACATGGCCAACTGGTTGCGGCACGGCATCTGCAGCGAAGAGCAGGTAATCGCCGCGTTTCGCAGCATGGCCGAAGTGGTAGACGGGCAGAATGCCGGCGACCCGGCCTACGTAAACATGGCGCCGGATCTTGACAGCAGTACTGCGTTCCGCGCCGCCTGTGACCTGGTTTTCAAAGGTTGCGAGCAGCCCAGCGGCTACACCGAACCATTACTGCACGCCTACCGCCGCCAGCACAAAGCAGGTACGCGTTGAGATAGTTATCTGCAGCGCCCTGCGGCAGGAAGCATTGAGCCTGATTACAGGTATCGGCGACAGAACCCGTGGTCTGTCCCTGATTATTGGTCTAGGCTGCAGGTATAAGTCCAACAAGCAAACCTGCCCGCCGCACATGGGCGAAAGGGAGAGAGCCATGCTAATGCCAGCCCGTCTTTTGGCCGCATTGATTTTTGGTGCGGTGCTGAGCCATTCCGCTGCCGCCGACGAGGAAACGCTGCAAAACGATGGTTTTGCAGACGGCGCGCCGGTCAATTTTCAGGCAGGGTTTATCGCCGGCGAGATTGCAGCCGCCCGCTTCGAACCTAAGATAGCCTGCCCCTGTGTTTTGAGCAGTATTACGCTGCTGTTTGGCGGGGCCGCAGTAAGCAGGGAAATGGGGATTTCTGTCTGGGACGACGCGGGCGGTGGATCTGAGCCTGGCTCGCTACTGTTCACAGGCGACGTGACGCTGACCGGTTCAAACGTTTTCCTGCAGCAAATCGATCTCACTCTGACACCGATCATTATCAATGGGCCATTTCGGGTCGGGCTGCAATTCGGACACAACGGGCTGCCGAGCATTGCAACCGACCTGGACGGTACGATCAATGCCGGTGCCAACTACATCCTGGCCGATATCGGGGCCGGACTTCTGTTCTGGTTTCCGGCAAGCCAACTAGGCGTTGGCGGCGACTTTGTGATGCGAGCCACAATCGACAACCTGGTGGAGCCCGACCTGGATGCAGACGGTATTCCAGATAGCACCGATAACTGTATCGAGGTCATTAACGCCGACCAGCGTGACACCGATGCTGACAACATCGGCAATGCCTGCGATCCTGACCTCAACAATGACTGTCAGGTTGATCTGGTGGATCTGGCCCTGTTTCGCCTGGTATTCCTGACTGCCGACCCGGACGCCGATTACAACGGTGACGACAGAGTTGATCTTGTGGATCTGGCTTTGATGAGAACGCTGTTCCTGCAGCCGCCCGGGCCCAGTGCGACCGGGTGCGTCGTCACAAGCGGGGTCGGACCAACTATCAGGCAGCAAAAGACAATCCAGGAGTGACCCTGCTTTTAATGCGGCCGGCTTGAATCGCATTGTCGGGTTTGAAATCGCGATTGAAGCTGTCGATGCGGCCGGTTAAAGAGAGCAGGTGCTGTAGTCCGGCCTCGATCAGTCAGCTTTGGCAAGGTCGGCGATCATTGCAGCGAGGAAGCGGCAGGCTTCGCCGCCCGTTATACAGCGGTGATCGAAGGTGAGCGACAGCGGGATGCGGCGATGCACTTCGATGCCACCCATCACCGCGACGACGTCGTGGCGAATGCCGCCGGTGCCGACGATGGTGACCATAGGCGGGACTATTACCGGTGTGGCGTAGCGACCGGCCATCATGCCGAAGTTTGACAACGTAATAGTCGGATCTTTCATGTCGGCTGGTGCAACCGCGCGGTTGCGGGTTGCGACTTTGACGTCATTGATCGCTGCGCGCAGCTGGTTGCTGTCGCGGCTGCCGATATCACGCAGTACCGGGACAATCAGCCCGTCCGGTGTATCGACCGCCATTGCAAGGTCTATATGCTGATGCATCGTGCGGCTGTTCGATTCCGGGTCGTACCAGGCGTTCAGCGCCGGTTCCGCGCGACAACCGGCGACGATACTGCGCAGTACTCGCGTAGTGATGTCCTGGCCACGTGCCCATTCGTGGATATCGGCGTCGTCGAACAAGGTGCACGCGGTAACCTGGTCGCGCGACTGGCTCATGCTGTGCGACATTGCGCGACGCGGGCCGCGCAGGGGTTCTGCTGCGCCGTAATTGATATCGGTGCGCGGTGCGGGCGGCGGCATTGCCGGTCCGATGGTGCTGCTGGTTTGTGCAAAGGCACGAACGTCATTGGCAGTGACCAGGCCGTTTTTGCCACTGGGCGTGACATCGCGCAGATCGACATGCATCTTTTTGGCCAGCGCACGTACCGCCGGGGCAGCCTTGACGCGGCCCTTGCGCCGCCGGCCACGGCCGCCAATGATAGCGGTTTCAACCATTACTTCATCGCTGGTCGGCATGCTGCCAACCACGGTGCCGCTGTCACCGGCGTCGGCTTTTTCCGCAGCAGGCGCGGCCGCTGCCACCACGCCATCGTCGCCGGCAAATTCCACCAGCGGCTTCCCTGTTTCGACGATATCGCCCTCACCAGCGTGCAGTCTGGCAATAACACCGGACTGTGGCGCGGGTACCTCTACTACTGCCTTCGCGGTTTCCACCGATACCATCGGCTGGTCGACTTTGACCTCATCGCCTTCCTTGACGTGCCAGGTGACAATTTCAGCTTCGGGCAGACCTTCACCAAGGTCGGGCAGGTTGAACGTGCTCATGTAATAGTCCCCGTCAGGCTTCCAGCGTTTCAGTGATCGCATCTTTGATGCGGGCGACGCTGGGCAGATATTCCATCTCCAGCCGGAACAGCGGCATCACCGTATCGTAACCGCTGACACGCCGGATCGGCGCCTGCAGGTCATAGATGCCTTTCTCCGCGACCTGCGCGGCGATTTCAGCGCCCACGCCGCAGGTCTGGACAGCTTCGTGAACGATAACGAGTCGACCGGTCTTCTCCACCGATTCAAGAATAGTCTCGATGTCCAGCGGGCTGATCGTCGCCAGGTCGATTACTTCACAACTGACGCCTTCATTGGCCAGTTCTGCCGCGGCCTTTGTCGTCTCATGGGTCATGGCGCCCCATGTCACAACGGTGATGTCATCACCCTCGCGCAGGATGTAACAAACATCCAGCGGCAGCGCCTCGCCGTTGTCCTCGACTTCCTGCTTGGCCAGGCGATAGATCCGTTTGGGTTCGAGGAACACAACCGGGTCAGGGTCGCGGATTGCCGCCAGCAGCAGGCCGTAAGCGCGCGCCGGCGAGGAGGGGATAACCACGCGCACGCCAGGTATGTGCGCAAAAAGCGCTTCGGTGCTTTCCGAGTGATGCTCCGGCGCATGAATGCCGCCGCCATACGGTGCGCGCAATACCATCGGGCAGGTCAGTCGTCCGCGGGTGCGGTGTCGCAGCCGGCCGGCATGGCTGATCATCTGGTCAAAAGCCGGATAGATAAAGCCCATGAACTGGATTTCGGCAATCGGCAGCATGCCCTGCGCGGCCATGCCCACCGACATGCCGGCAATCATGTTTTCCGCCAGTGGCGTGTCCATCACCCGTTCCTTGCCGAACTGCTGCTGTAGACCGGCCGTGGCACGAAATACACCGCCGTTTACGCCAACGTCTTCTCCCAGCACCACGACGCGCTCGTCATTACCCAGTTCATGCGCCAGCGCCATCGTAACGCCCTCAATCAGTGCAATGCGGGGCATCAGTGGCCACTCCCGTTGGTGCCTTCGTAACGGACAGCAGTTTCCAGTTGCTCCTGCATTGCTTCGGGCAGCGTGGCGTACATATGTTCAAACATCGCGCTCACCGGCATACGCGGGGTTGCGAGATACTCATCAACTGCCGCATCGACTTCCCGGGCACATTCTTCAAGCATTTGCTGCTCGCGTTGCTCATCCCACAGACCCTCGTTCATCAGGTACCGCCGAATTCTTATCAGCGGCTCGAAGCCCCACGCTTCTTCCACTTCTTCCTTCGGGCGATAGCGGGTGGCGTCGTCTGCGGTGGTGTGGTCTGACAGCCGATACGTCATGGCCTCGATAAGAGCCGGCCCGCCGCCGCTGCGGGCGCGCTCCAGCGCGGCACTGACCGCAGCCCGGACAGCAATGACATCGTTGCCATCCACCTGGATACCGGGCATGCCTGCCGCAATGGCTTTCTGCGCCAGCGTCTCGGCCGCCGTCTGCAAATGCAGCGGTACGGATATCGCCCATTTGTTGTTAACCACCATGAATACGGCCGGCAATTGCTGCGCGCCGGCCAGGTTGAGGGCCTCGTAAAATGCGCCTTCGGATGTGCCGCCGTCGCCGATCGACGAGACCGCACAGCGCTTTTCGCCGCGCAGCTTGAACGCCATTGCTGCACCGGCGGCATGCAGGCACTGCGTTGCAATGGGCACGCACCAGGGAAAATCATGTTTTGGTCCGGCAAAATTATTGCCGCGCTCGTCGCCGCCCCAGTAAAGCAGAATTTCCGACATTTTTACGCCGCGCCACATCTGCGCGCCATATTCCCGATACATCGGCGCAAATACGTCTTCGGGCGCCATTGCGGCACCTACACCTACATGCGTCGCTTCATGCCCCAGGCATGAGGCGTATGTGCCAAGTTTGCCGGTGCGCTGCAGGTTGATGGCCTTGGTATCGAACGTTCGAACCAGAGACATGCTGCGATACATCGTGAGCAGTTCATCCGTATCGCGTGCGAAGGCCGGAAGTTCGCTGACCACTTTTCCTTCCGGGTCGAGGATCTGCAGGTGATCGACACGGTATTCAGCGACTGTTTTCTTCAAGACGTAACCTCTTGCCGGCCAATGTGGCCGCTTGCTTAATGTCTGGCTGGCGCCGGTAAAATCAGCCGGGTGCGAGTGCACCGCCGGCAGCGCGCGGCATTATAACCCAAGATATTTTGTGCGCTGCCACAACCGGCGTATATACTGCTGATTCGCCTGACCACACGGATTTGACGATGCCGGACAAGCCAATCGAAAGCGGCCTGGCCAAGGTCGAAAACCAGTCACTGACCTACAGCGAGTATCTGGGCCTGGATGCCATACTCAGTGCGCAGCACCCGTTGGCAGATCCGCCGCACCACGACGAGATGTTGTTCATCGTTCAGCACCAGATTGCCGAGTTGTGGTTCAAGCTGAGCCTGCACGAACTGCGTGCCGCAATCGACATGATCCGAAACGATCATCTGGAGCCCTGCACCAAGATCATCGCGCGAATCAAAATAGTGCAGCAGCAGCTGTTCAGCCAGTGGGCGGTGCTCGAGACGCTGACGCCGATCGAATACGTACAGATGCGCGACGTGCTTGGAACCGCTTCGGGGTTCCAGTCGCTGCAGTATCGCCAGTTCGAGTTCGCGCTTGGCAACAAGAACCGGGCGATGCTCGATATTCACGGTGTCGGGACGCCGGCCGGGGAAATTCTCAACGAGTGGCTCAACCGGCCGAGTATTTATGACGAATTCCTTCGCCACCTGCACCGCAAAGGCCACAATGTGCCAGCCGAGCGCGTTAACCGCGACTGGGGCGAGCCGTATGTCTCCCATCCCGGTGTCGTGGAGGTATTCAAACGCATTTACGAGAACCCGCAGCGTTACTGGGATGCCTACGATGTCAGCGAAAAACTGGTGGACCTGGAGGAGAACTTCCAGCTGTGGCGCTTTCGGCACATGAAAACCGTCGAGCGCATTATTGGCTACAAGAAAGGCACCGGAGGCTCATCCGGCGTGCCATTTCTGCGCCGGGCGCTGGAAATGCGCTTCTTCCCGGAGCTGCTCGAGGTGCGCACCGAAATCGAAGCCTGACTGCTATAATAGCCGTATTATTGCGCATCAACGCCGTGGCGCCCGCGAGCTATGCTTGGCGGGCGTCGCCGGTTTACAGGAGCTTCGTAATGCCTGAAATTCGTGAAAATCCCACCGGCATTCACGGGTTCGAATTTGTCGAATTTGCCGCCCCCGACCCGGCGCAGCTGATCGACCTGTTCAGCCGGCTGGGCTTTACCCGTGTTGCCCGTCATCACCAGCGACCGATCACCCTGTGGCGACAGAATGCGGTCAACTTTCTGATCAACGAGGACCCGGACAGTTTCGCGGCTGAATTCGCTGCCGTGCACGGCCCATGTGCCTGCGGCTTTGCAGTGCGTTTTGCCGATCCTGTCAAAGCCCAGGGTATCGCACTCGAGCGTGGCGGCAGGGAATTCACCACACGGCCCGAGACACTGGCGCTGCAGGCGCCGGTAATTGAGGGGATTGGCGGTGCAGCCCTGTATTTTGTCCCGGATGACGACGCGCAGATCTATTCCGGGGAGTTTGTCGAGTTTCCACAGGTTGACCAGCAGCCGCGCGGGCTCGGGCTCTCATTCATCGACCATCTGACTCACAACGTGTACCAGGGCAACATGGACAAGTGGGCAGACTTTTACGAAAACCTGTTCAACTTTGAAGAGATTCGCTACTTCGACATCAAGGGTGTCAAGACCGGGCTGCAATCGCGCGCCATGACGGCCCCGGATGGCAAGGTGCGTATCCCGATCAACGAATCGGCTGATGACAAATCACAGATTGCCGAGTATCTCGAGGAGTACAAGGGTGAGGGCATCCAGCATATCGCGCTGTTTACCAACAACATCTACGAAACAGTGGAGCGCCTGCGGGAGAACGGAATCGAATTTCTTGACGTGCCTGACACCTATTACGAGATAGTCCCCGAGCGTATCCCTGAGCACGGCGAAGACCTGCAGCGCATGCATCGCAACTACATCCTCATAGATGCAGACCAGAAAGATAAAAAACAAATGCTGCTGCAGATATTCACCCAGACCTGCATCGGTCCGATCTTTTTCGAGATCATCCAGCGCAAGGGCAACGAGGGTTTCGGTGAGGGCAACTTCCAGGCGTTGTTCGACTCGATCGAACGCGACCAGCAAAAGCGTGGTGTGCTCTAGCAGTTAATGTCTTTGCGACTCTATACGTACTGGCGCAGCAGCTCGTCCTATCGTGTGCGCATTGCGCTCAACCTGAAAGGGCTGGAGTACGAGCAGGTGCCAGTGCACCTGGCCCGCGGCGAGCAGCATGGTGTTTACCGGCAGCTCAATCCGCAGGGAATGGTGCCGGCGCTTGCGCATGACGGCATGCTGCTGATCCAGTCGCTGGCCATAATCGACTACCTCGAGCACGCATTTCCGCAGCCAGCGTTGTTACCGGAGGATGCGGCTGACCGTGCACGCGTTATTGCGCTGGCGCAGATAGTGGTGGCCGAGACTCAGCCGCTGAACAATTTTGGCGTGCTCAAATACCTGGCCGGTGAAGTCGGGATAAGCGAGGAACAGCGCCAGGGCTGGTATGAACACTGGGTGGCGCGCGGCTTTGCGGCCTTTGAGGCGTTGCTGGCCGATCCACGCAGCGGCGAATTCTGCCATGGTGACAAGCCGACGCTTGCGGACATTTGCCTGGTGCCACAGGTCTATAACGCGCGTCGTTTTAACTGCGACCTGGAGCCCTACCCGGGCATCCGCCGGATTGAGGAAAGATGCCTGCAGCTGCCGGCGTTCGATGACGCGGTCCCCGAACGGCAACCTGACTGCGACCAGTGAACGATGCTGCCAAGCCCGACCTCGTGCTGGTTTATGACGAGCAGTGCCCCTTCTGCGATGCCTACGTCCGGATGGTGCGGGTGCGCGCGGCAGCCGGAACGCTGAAGCTGCTGAGTGCGCGTGAGGGCGGGCCGGAAATGGATCGGATTACCGCGCTGGGGCTGGATGTTGATGAAGGCATGGTGCTTATCGCCGGCGATGAGCTTTACTACGGTAGCGACGCAATTCACGCCCTGTCGCTGCTGAGCAGTCGCTCCGGCCTGTTCAACCGCCTCAATTTCCTGGTGTTTCGCTCAAAGGCGCTGTCCAGGGTGATTTACCCGGTGCTGCGGGCAGGCCGCAACCTGGCGCTGAAGCTGCTCCGCCGCAGCCGCATAAACAATCTCGAGCTGCCGGAAAACGACCGCTTCTGACTATTTCAGGAACCGGATGGTGAGCGGGTAGCGGAACTGCTCCCCGTCATTTGCCTTCACCGCGGCGATAATCACCATCACCAGGTCGAAAATTCCCACCACCACCAGCATCAGGAAACCTATCAGCACCAGCACCAGGACCGCCGAAACGATTGTGGCAATCAGCATGGTGATCTGGAAATTGAGCGCCTCTTTGCCCTGATCGTCGACAAACGGCATTTCGTCTTTTTTGATCAGCCAGACCACCAGCGGGCCGATAATCGCGCCAAAACCGCCGGTAAAAAAGGCAGTTAGCGCGCTCAGGTGTGTGAGCATGGCCCAGGTGCGCTCGTCTTTGCTGATTTCGCTCACAGCGATCTCCCGGTAGCCGTGTTTCATCAGAAATGTAGTCGGGCTGGCGGCCACCGTCAACACGATTGCTCAGGGCAGCCAGGCATAACCGATTTTCGCGAACCAGGTCTTGTTGATTGCGGTGAAACCGGTGAGCAAGTCGCCGTCTTCGGCTGCATCAGAGTAGCCCAAAAACAGCACGGTTTGCGGGTTGACCTTGTAGGAGTACAGCAGCTGCGTGGAAAGCGATCGTGAGCGTCCCTCTGTTTCCTCCAGGTAAAGGGAAGGGTCGCGTTCTATATCCTGATGCTGCACCACCAGGCGGACAAAGCTGCGGACATCGAACTGCCAGGTGAGTCGGGCATCGCTCAGGTTTGCGGTGAATATGTTGGCGCCGCTGTCGAGCATATCCAGCGCCTGGAAAGCGTGACGCAGCCTGAGCTGCAGGTGCTTGCCGAGATTCAGGTTGAGGTATGGGCGCACGAACAGGTTGTCGGCCAGCCGGCTGTTTGAAAAATCGATGGACTCCCCGGTGCGCACAAGCAGGCCGAGTTCCTTGCCTGCGAAGGGTACAAATTCGCCATAGAAGAAGGCGAAATTTTCATCGTACTGGCGGCCATCGAACAGACGGTCGCGCTGGCCGAGGCCGGTTTCCAGGAACGATTGCAGTGGGCCTTCTACTTCGATGCTGCCTTCGATTTCGCGTTCCAGCACCTGGCCGTCTGCGGTGTAGGCGATATCCCAGTCGCCGCCGATCTCTACCGTCGACCAGCGTTCGCCCGGATAGAAATAGCGTCGTCCGCCAAGAATCCACTGGCTGAATCCAACCTTCGGCTCAAAACCGAGGTCGGCGCGGAAATTTTCACCATAGTCGCGGTAACGAGTGTACTGGCGCCAGTTTCGTGAGACATGGTCATAGCCGATGCTCACTGCCTTGTCGCTTGCCGACCGGCGCTGGTCATAGTCTCGTGCCACCTGCTCCGGGTATTCGGTATCTGAAGCCAGGTACTGGAAGGACAGAGAATCGCTTTCGGTGAAACGAAATCTGCCGTCGATGCCGCCGACATAATTGGAATAGCCGCTGCCATCACGCGCGGTGAGCAAGGCGCCGATGGTCGAGTTGTCACCCAGGTCGCGGCGATAGCGGGCGACCAATGCGTTGTTACCCCGGTCCAGGGTTGCGGTGTCTGAGCCTTCGGCCGCGGGAAACAGGAGGTTCGTCTTGGTGTCCCGCGCGCCAAACACGCCAAAATTGTGTTTGCCCAGTTTGCCTACAAGCTTCGCACCGGCGTCGGGATCGGCGATGGTACGCGTGAACACGGCATCGATACGGGTGTTGAAAAAATCCGCACCATCAAGAAAAAATGGGCGTTTTTCCGGAAAGAAAAGCTCAAACTGCTCATTCACGGATAGCTGGGCGACATCGGCTTCGACCTGGGAAAAATCCGGGTTAAGCGTGGCGGCAAGCGTCAGATCGGGCGTAATGCCCCAGCGAATATCCAGGCCGGGTTCGAAATCCGCATCCCCCGCAATCAGTTGCTCGGAAGGTTCGGCGCGTGTGTCAGACCGGTTGACGGTAAGCGTCGGGGCGAGAACCAGGTTTCGGCCGGGTTGGGCGCACGCGAAACCACGAACCTTTTCCAGCTGACACAGGTAACAGTGGCGCCCACGATCCTGCGGGTTGTTGGATATGCGATGACGCTGCGAGCGCGGATAAAAGCGCAGGACATCAATCCCCCAGGTCTGGAGTTGTGCCGTCTTCGGAAACCGCAGCTGTTGCAGCGGAATCGACATTTCCACTTCAAATCCTTCGTCGGTTATGCGACCGGCAGAATCCCAGATAGCATCCCACGAGTCATCCTCGTCGCGATTGACGTCATCATTCGTCAGGTCCATCTGAACGCCATAAGGGTTGGCGAAGAATTCGAATGCAAAGCGCTCATCATTGAAGGTGTCGACAACCACGCCGACCATGTCATCTTTCCAGGCGCTGTCGCGGTCGCGCAAATAGGCGCGTATCTTTTCCGGCTCGGGGTCGTAGGCGCGAAAGGCCAACAGCAGGTCGGAACCGGTCTCGCCCAACAGGACTTCGGTGCGTACCGGCGGCCTGATATTTTCGCCGGGACGGGTTTCCACGTCGAGTTCCATCAGCAGGGCACCGTTCCAGGCGCTCTCGTCGATGACGCCATCCACCCTGATGCCGTCAGGCAGCCGGGGAATACTGCGCAAACCGTCCGCGTCCTCCGGCATATGATCCGGCACGTTGCAGGACGGCTCCGCATGAGCGCTGACCGCTACGAGGAGGGCGATCAGCAGCAGGCCAGGTAAGCGAGCCAATGTCATTGGTATGGTTTGTCTCCGATGTAGCCTGGAGCTGTCAGCGGGCAGAAAGGTTTAAACCGACAGGATTACGGCAGATGCGGCAGTGCCAGATAGTCCGTAGTCTGCATCTCGGTCAGCCTGCTGCGTGTACGGCGGCATTCAAATGCCAGCCGCTCGCCGACATACAACTGATCCGGCGGCGCTGCAGCAGAGAGTATCAGCTTGACCCGGTGGTCGTAAAAGACATCTACCAGCCCGATAAAACGGCGCATGTCGTCGTCGCGGCTCTCGTCGAGTATCGGGATGTCCGACAGCAGCACGGTATGGAACAGGCGAGCTATTTCGAGGTAATCGGCTGCGCTGCGTGGCGCCGTGCAAATTGCGTCGAAGTCGAACCATGCCACGCCGTCAGCACGTTGCCGGGTCGCGATGTCGCGCCCGTTTATTTCGATCACGGCTTCGGTTCGCGGCTGGTCCGGCGCGAGGGCTGTCATGTAATGCTGCAGGTTGGCTGCTGCCTGCCGGTCCAGAGGAGAATGGTAAATCTCGGCAGACTGCAGCACACGCAGCCGGTAGTCGGCGCCATCGCCGATTTCCATCACCTGGGTATGTTTTTGCAGTAGCTCGATTGCGGGCATAAAGCGCTGCCGCTGCAGCCCGTCATGGTAGAGGTCATGCGGGGCGACGTTTGAAGTGGCAACCAGCGTGACGCCGTTGTCAAACAGGGCTGCCAGCAGATTGCCCAGGATCATCGCATCGCCTATGTCGGCAACATAGAACTCGTCAAAACAAAGAATACGGGTTTTCGCTGCGATGCCCGCGGCAATTTGCGGCAGCGGATCGCGGGTCTCGCCCAGTGCGCCGAGTTGCGCATGTATGTCCTGCATGAAACGGTGAAAGTGGCTGCGGCGTTTCGCCGCGAACGGCAATAACTCGTAGAAGAGGTCCATCAGGTAGGTCTTGCCGCGCCCGACACCGCCCCACAGGTAAAGGCCCCTTTCCGGGGCTGCCGGGCCGGACAGGCGGCGCCGGATATTTTCCAGCAAGCTGGTCGGCTGATGCTGCGCCAGCCGCGCACCGAGCTCATCCAGTGTGGCGATCGCGCCCAGCTGCCCGCTATCTTCGGTGAAGTGCCGTTCATCGAGATCACGCTGGTAGCGCGCGACCAGCCCGATACCACGCATGGTTCAGTCCTCGTCCAGCGCGGGCAGGTCACGAAAGTACTGCAGAGCTTCCGGGTTTGCCATTGCGTCGGTGTTTTGCACGGCTCGTCCGTGGATCACGTTGCGCACTGCCAGTTCGACGATCTTGCCGCTGATCGTGCGTGGAATATCCGCCACGGCAATAATTTTGGCCGGAACATGCCGTGGCGTCGTGTTATTGCGAATCTGGCTGCGAATGCGCTGACGGAGTTCGTCGTCCAGCTCGACGCCGTCGCGCAGGCGTACAAACAGGATAATGCGCTGGTCACCGTGCCAGTCCTGGCCTGCAGCAATGGATTCAATGACCTCGTCAAGCTGTTCCACCTGGCGATAGATTTCCGCCGTGCCGATACGTACGCCACCGGGGTTTAAAACTGCATCAGAGCGACCGTAGATGATCAGTCCGTCGTGTTCGGTCAGCAATGCATAGTCGCCATGGCACCACGTATTGTCGAAACGGTTAAAGTACGCTTCGCGGTAACGATCATCATCGATGTCGTTCCAGAAGCCCAGCGGCATCGATGGGAAAGGTTTTGTGCAGACCAGTTCGCCTTTTTCCCCGCGCAACGGTGCACCCGTTTCGTCGTAAATGTCGACCGCCATACCGAGTCCGCGGCACTGCAGTTCGCCGCGATACACCGGCAGCAGCGGGTTGCCCAGTGCGAAACACGAAATAATGTCGGTGCCGCCGGAAATCGATGACAGCTGCAGGTCGGGTTTGATGTCCGCGTAGACGTAATCGTAGCTTTCTTCGGTCAGCGGCGATCCTGTCGATAGAATGCAGCGCAATGACGCCAGATCGAATCTGGTACCCGGCTTTACGCCAGCTTTTTCCAGCGCCGCAAGGTATTTTGCGCTGGTACCAAAGACGCTGATACGTTCTTCGTCCGCCATGCGCCAGAGGACCTCGGGGTCGGGCGCAAATGGTGAACCGTCGTAAAGCACCACGGTTGCTCCGGCTGCCAGGGTGCTTGCCAGCCAGTTCCACATCATCCAGCCGCAGGTGGTGAAGTAAAACACCCGGTCGGCGGGTGTGACGTCGGTATGCAGCACCAGTTCCTTGAGGTGCTGCAGCAAAGTACCGCCCGCTCCGTGCACGATGCACTTCGGCGTACCGGTAGTGCCGGACGAATACATGATGTACAGCGGATGATCGAACGGCAGCTGTGCAAAATCGATGTCGCTGGCAGGAGTGACAAAATCGGCCAGCAGGGAAGTCACCGGCAGCGCGGACACATCCGGGTCAGGATCGAGGAACGGCACCAGTACGACCTGTTCGACTGCCGGAAGTGCCGACAGCAGTTCGGCCAGCCGCGGCAACAGGCTGATGCGCTTGCCGTTGTAGCGATAGCCGTCGACGCTAAACAGCACTTTTGGCGCGATCTGGCCAAACCGGTCAAGGACGCCATTGACGCCAAAGTCAGGCGAGCAGGAGGAAAACGTTGCGCCAATGCTGCTGGCAGCCAGCATGACGACGACCGTCTCCGGGATATTTGGCATGTAGGCAGCGACGCGATCGCCTTCGCGGACGCCGGCCGCGCGCAGGCCTGCGGCTACGCTGGCTGCCTGTTGCCACAGTTCATCGCGTGACAGTTCGCGGCGGTTGCCGCTTTCATCGCGGAAAATAATCGCCGGCTGTGGACCGCGATGCTGTAACAGGTTCTCGGCAAAGTTCAGTCGCGCACCGGTAAACCAGCGCGCACCCGGCATGCGCTGCGGGTGCTGTAAAACCTGCTGCCATTTACGGGAAGACCTGACGTCGCAGTAGCGCCACAGCGCCGGCCAGAATTCCGTCGGGTTACCGACAGACCACTGCCACAGATCGCCGTATTGCGACAGGTCCTCGCCGCAGGCACGCGACAGCTGCGTAGCAAAATCTGCCATGCGCGAGGCCGCAGCCCGTTGCGCAGTTGGCGTGTAAACGGGCGCCGCCATGGGTCAGCCGAGCTTCTGTTCCAGCTCCGGCACGATAGAGAACAGGTCGCCGACCAGGCCTATGTCGGCAACCTCGAATATTGCCGCCTCAGCATCCTTGTTGATTGCCACTATGGTGCCGGCATCCTTGATGCCAGTCAGGTGCTGGATTGCGCCGGAGATACCGATGGCAAAGTACAGGTCCGGCGCAATGATCTTGCCGGTCTGGCCAACCTGCATATCGTTTGGCACATAGCCGGCGTCAACGGCGGCACGCGAGGCGCCGACCGCGGCGCCGAGTTTGTCCGCCAGTTTGTAAATGACCTCGAAATTTTCGGCGCTGCCGACCCCACGCCCGCCGGAAACCACCCGTGCCGCGGACTGCAGGTCGGGCCGTTCGCTGGCCTGCGCTTCCAGCTTTATATAGCGGGTATGCGTGGGCAGGTCGGCGTCGGTTGTTGCGGCTTCGACGCTGGCGTTACCACCTGCATCTGCCGCCTTGAAAGAAGCCGTGCGTACCGTGCCGACCACCAGGCAACCTGCCGGAACCTCGGTCTCAACAATAACGTTGCCGGCGTAAATCGGCCGCCTGAATTTTCGCTCGCCCAGTACTTCCATGATATCGCTGACCTGCGGCACACCGAGCAGGGCCGCGGCGCGCGGCAATACGTCCTTGCCGAAAGTGGTCGACGGTGCCAGCAGGTGACTGAAGTCACCGGCCAGCGCGGCGATCTGTGGTGCCAGCACTGCAGCCAGCGGGCTGGCGTTCTCGGCGCGCGAGACCTGCAGGACCTTTTGCACGCCGGCCAGTGCAGCAGCCTGGCTGGCAACCGCATCGGCGCCATCGCCCAACACCGCGATTTCGGTCGGGCCGATCGCAGCGGCACAGGTCAGCGCCTTGGCAGTTGAGGGATTGAGTGTTTTGCCGTCATGTTCGGCAATCAGCAGGACCTTTGTCATCACAGTACTCCCTGGTCGCGCAGCGCGGCGATAAGTTCATCGACGCTTTCGACCCGGACACCGGCTTGGCGCTGTGGCGGTGGCGTGAAGTTTGACATTGTCAGCTGCGGCGGCAGTTCTACACCCGTGTCCGCCAGTGGAATCGTCTCCAGCGGTTTGCGCTTTGCCTTCATAATGTCAGGCATCTTGACGAAGCGTGGTTCGTTCAGGCGCAGGTCGGTGGTGACTACAGCAGGCAACTCCACGGCTATAGTCTCGAGCCCGGCATCGACCTCGCGGGTTGCGGTTGCCGTCCCGTCGCTGATTTCCAGCTGCGAGACAAAGGTTGCCTGGGGTCGTTGCCACAGCGCCGCCAGCATCTGCCCGGTCTGGTTTGAATCGTCATCGATTGCCTGCTTGCCAAGCAGGATTAAACCGGGTTGCTCCTTTTCTGCCAGCTGGTGGAATACGCGGGCAGCCGTCAAAGGCTGAATTTCATCGTCGGTTTCGACCAGCACGGCGCGGTCTGCACCCATTGCCAGGGCGGTGCGCAACTGCTGCTGCGATGCCTGACTGCCTATGCTTACCGCAATTACCTCTTCGGCAGCGCCACTCTCGCGCAGCTGCAGCGCCTGCTCGATGGCGATTTCGTCAAAGGGATTGACCGACATCTTGACGCCGTCGGTTACTACGCCATTGCCATCACGGTCGATCTGTACGCGCACGTTGTAATCAATTACGCGTTTCACGCAAACAAGTATCTTCATTAATAATTCTTTCTGTTGCTACAGGTTCTGGTAGTTGGGCCCCGAGCCGCCCTCCGGCGGCACCCAGTCTATGATCTCGTAGGGGTCCTTGATGTCGCAAACTTTGCAATGCAGGCAGTTGGCCGCATTGATCTGCAGCTGCTTGCCGCCGCTGCCATCGTCGACCATTTCGTAGACACCGGCCGGGCAGAAGCGGGTGCATGGGTTGGCGTATTCCTCGGCGCAGGTCGTGGCGCAGATCGAGGTGTCGCGCACCTTCAGATGCACCGGCTGGTCCTCATCATGAGCAATGGCCGAGTAGTAGACCGAAGCCAGCCGGTCGCGTGGCGGCAGGTCCCGATCGACATACGCCTTATCGCTGCTGCCAGCCTCACCGACTTTCTGCAGGCTCGACCAGTCCGCATGATTCTGCAGCGTCCACGGCAGCTTGCCGAAGGTGACGGTTTCCAGCGCCGCGTTCATCAGGCCCGGCCAGAACCCGCCGTTGAAGCCCGGGCGAATGTTGCGCACTTTGCGCAATTCCTGGCCCCAGCGACTGTCGCGAAAGGCCTTGTCGAACCCTGCCGCCGAGTCCTTTGCTGCAAGATGGTCTGCCGCGAGCATGCCGCCGCCCAGCGCCATATGTACACCCTTGATCTTCGGGACGTTGAGCGTGCCGCCGGCATCGCCTATGAGCAGCGCGCCGGGCATTTCAAGCTTTGGCAATGACTGGTAACCGCCTTCGACCAGTGAGCGCGTACCTGCCGACAGGATCTCGCCGTCCTCGAGCAGGCCGCGCACAGAGGGGTGGTGCTTGTATTGCTGGAAGGCCTCGAACGGACTGAACATCGGGTCCTGGTAGTCCAGCCCGGTGACAAAGCCGATGTAAACACGGTCGTTGTCCAGGTGATACAGGAAGCTGCCGCCATAGACACTGCGCTCCAGCGGCCAGCCGATGGTGTGTCGTATCAGGCCCGGCGTTACCCTGCCAGGAGGCAGTTGCCACAGTTCCTTGAAACCAATGCCGTAGGTTTGCGGCGATTTTCCGGCGTCGAGCTGATAGTGGTCAATCAGCTGTTTGGACAGACTCCCGCGGCAGCCTTCTGCCAGCACCGTATGGCGCGCATGGATGTCAACGCCGGGGGCAAAATTTGGCCCGGGCTGGCCGTCCTGGCCGACGCCCATATCGCCACAGCGCACGCCGATGACGGTGTTGTCGTCGTCAAACAGCACTGCGGCGCCGGCAAAGCCCGGAAAAATATCGATACCAAGCGTTTCGGCATGTTCGGCCAGCCGCCGGCACAGCCCGCCCAGCGACATGATGAAGTTGCCTTTGTTATGCATCTGCGGCGGGTTCATGAAGCGCAATGCACGCTTGCTGGTCAGCATCACGAACTCGTCCTTGCTTGCCGGTACACATATTTCCGGCGGATTGTCGCGCCATCCGGGTAGCAGTTCATCCAGTGCAAACGGTTCGACCACTGCACCGGAAAGCGCATGCTGTCCAACTTCGGAGGCCTTCTCGAGTATGCAGACATTCAGCGCGTCATTGCGCTGCTTTAGTCGTATTGCGCAGGCCAGCCCGGCCGGGCCGGCGCCGACAATGACGACGTCATACTCCATTACATCTCTTTCAGTCATGTCACTGTCTCAGCTCGCCCGACAAACGCCTGCGCTGTTTTCGTCGCAGAACACGTGTTTCATTTCGGCTGCATGCGGATGGCGCCATCGAGGCGAATCGTCGTGCCGTTGAGCATCGGGTTGGCATAAACCGATGCGACCATGCGGGCAAATTCTTCCGGTTTGCCGAGGCGTGAAGGGAAGGGCACCTGGGCGCCCAGTGATTCGCGCACGTGTTCTGGCATACCGTCCATCATCGGCGTGTGAAAAATTCCCGGTGCAATGGTCATCACGCGGATGCCAAGGCGGGCAAATTCGCGAGCCAGCGGCAAGGTCATCCCGACAACACCACCTTTCGATGCCGAGTAGGCAGCCTGACCGATTTGTCCTTCGTAAGCAGCAACGGATGCTGTATTAATAATGACGCCACGCTCGCCCTCGGCATTTTCCGGATTCTCAGCCATGACCTGCGCTGCTGCTCGCGCGAGGAGGAAGGTGCCAATCAGGTTCACATGAATGACCTTGGTGAACAGTTCGGCAGGCATCGGTCCGTCACGGCCGAGCACGCGTGCAGCACCGAGGATGCCGGCGCAGCTGACGGCGAGGGTTACGCCGTCGAAACGCTCGGCCGCCGCAACAACGGCGCCGCTCACCTCTGTCTCGCTGCTGACATCGGTACGCAGGAATACGGCGCGCTCGCCGAGCATCTCTGCTGCAGACTCGCCGTGAGCCTCGTTGACGTCCAGCAGCGCTACCTGGCCGCCGGTATCGATGATGCGCCTGGCCACGGCAAGGCCCAGGCCAGAGGCGCCGCCGGTCACGACGGCCTTTGCGCTTTCGAGAATCATGCTGGCTCCTGGCTAAAACACACCATTTTAGCCGTAAAGGGGGGTTGGTGCCGAGGCGCGCTCAGGTGCTGTAGCGCGGATCGCGCCGTTTCTCCGGCAGACGGCCCAGCCGGCTGGCCGGATTGCGCCCCATTGCCTCGGTTATAAAGCGACCCGCGCCGATCAGCGCTTCCAGATCGATGCCGGTTTCGATGTCCATGCCGTGCAGCATGTAAACCAGGTCCTCGGTGGCGAGATTGCCGCTTGCGCCCTCGGCATAGGGGCAGCCGCCGAGGCCGGCAACCGAGGCATCGATCGTTGCTGCACCGAGTTCCAGGCATGCCAGCACATTGGCCAGTGCCTGGCCGCGCGTGTCATGGAAATGCACCGCCAGCTTGTCGATATCGATTTGCGTCGCCACCGCAGCCAGCATTTCCTGCGCCTTCTTTGGCGTGCCAATACCGATCGTGTCGCCGAGAGAGATTTCGTAGCAGCCCAGTTCATACATCTGCCGGGCAACCCGGCTTACCTGCGACGGACTGATCGTCCCCTGGTACGGGCAGCCGAGTACGCAGGAAACATAGCCGCGCATCGCTACGTTTTCACGCCTGGCAACTGCAGCGACGATTTCGAGGCGCTTGAATGCCTCGTCGATCGAGGCATTGATGTTCCTGCGATTGAATGCGTCGGATGCGGCGTTGAAGATTGCGATAGTTGTTGCACCGGCTTTCAGCGCCCGCTCCATGCCACGTTCGTTTGGCACCAGCACCGGATAGGTGACGCCGGGACGACGATCGATCGCGGTGAAGACATCGCTGGCATCCGCAAGTTGCGGAATCCAGCGCGGGCTGACAAAACTGGTGGCCTCTATACAGCTCAGCCCGGTTGCCGACAGCCGGTTGATGAGTTCAACCTTTGTCGGGGTCGGAACCGGGTCGGCTTCGTTCTGCAATCCGTCGCGTGCGCCGACTTCGACAATTTTCACCCGACGCGGCAGGTTCATGCAACGGCCTCCTGGTCAGGAGCTATATCGACCAGCGGTACCTCGGCATCGACCATCTCGCCTTCAGCGAACAGTACTTTCTCGACCGTGCCGGCAGTGCGTGCCTGCACCGTGAACTCCATTTTCATTCCCTCGAGCACAACCAGCGGTTGTCCTTTCTCAACGCGGTCACCCGCGGCGACCCTGATCGCAACGATGCGGCCCGGCATCGGCGAACCCGGATGGGCTGCGTCGTCGACATCCCCATCGCCTGCCGGGTAAGGATCTGTCAGCCGGAAACGCATGGCAGTTTCGCCGCTGCTTATCAACAGCTGACTGGCGTGACGCAGGATTCCAAATACCGCGCTGCGCGTATCAGCTTCGATGGTAAGCCGTTCGGCGCCGGCCGCGGCCGCGGTGACTGTCAGGTCGACATCATCGTACTGCACGCGGTAGCGATTACGGCCAGCCATCGACACGTCAACCGTTGCGGCAAACTGTCCGGGTGCTTCAAGTCGCAGCCGGGTGCGGCCACGCCCATTGGCCTGCCAGCCATCGGCGATATCCCATGGCGATCCGGCATAGGCTGATTTCAACTCACGTGCCCGCACTTCGGCAACCGCTGCTACAGCCGGGTACAGGGGATCCGGCGCGGGCGCGGCGAGGAGGTCCGCGAGGTTGGCATCGATATAACCGGTATCCGCTTCGCCGGCGAGATAAACCGCGTCAGCAGCAATACGTCGCAGCAAATCGAGGTTTGTTGCTGGTCCGAACACAGCGGTGTTGGCCAGCGTATGACGCATTCTGGTTAGTGCGGCCTGGCGGTCAGCGCCGGCGCAAATCAGCTTGGCAATCATCGGGTCGTAATGGATGCTGACGAAATCGCCATCTTCGAAACCGGTGTCCAGCCTGGTTCCGTCGCCTGCCGGGCAGCAAAAACGATCGATGCGGCCGGTCGATGGCAGAAAATCCTGCGCCGGGTCCTCGGCGTAGATGCGTACTTCGATGGCGTGACCGTTGCTGCTCACCTGCTCCTGCGTCAATGGCAGTGGCTCGCCGCATGCCACCCGTAACTGCCACTCGACCAGGTCCTGGCCCGAGGTCAGCTCGGTAACCGGGTGCTCCACCTGCAGCCGGGTATTCATTTCCAGGAAGTAGAAGTTGCGCTCGCGGTCGACAATAAATTCGACCGTGCCCGCGTTACAGTAATTTACAGCCCGTGCGGCCGCGACGGCCGCCTGGCCCATGCGTTCGCGCAACGGCGCGTCGAGAAAAGGCGACGGGCTCTCCTCTATGATCTTTTGGTAACGGCGCTGGATTGAGCACTCACGTTCGTTGAGGTGCACGATGTTGCCGTGCGTGTCACCGAAAACCTGGAACTCGATATGCCGCGGCGACTGCAGATATTTTTCCAGCAGAAGCTGGTCGTCGCCGAACGCGCTGCGTGCTTCGCGTTGCGCACTTTCGATTGCCTGCGCCAGCTCACCGGGTTCGTGCACGATACGCATACCCTTGCCGCCACCGCCGGCGCTGGCCTTGACCAGCAGCGGAAAGCCGACCTGCTGTGCATGCCGCTGCAGTGTCGCCAGTGACTGGTCCTCGCCATGGTAGCCCGGGATTGTCGGTACACCCGCTGTGTCCATCAGCGCCTTCGCTGCAGCTTTTGAGCCCATCTGTGCAATGGTCTGCGGTGCCGGTCCGATGAACGCAAGCCCGGCCGCGGCACAGCGCTCTGCAAACCGGGAACTTTCGGACAGGAAGCCGTAGCCGGGGTGAACAGCGTGCGCACCCGTTGCATGCGCAGCAGCCAGCAGCGCATCGACAGACAGGTACGAACGGGATGCTTCTGCCGGGCCGATATGAATTGCTTCATCGGCCAGGCGCACGTGGCGCGCACGAACATCGGCGTCGGAATACACGGCCACCGTCGCAACACCGAGGTGGCGGCATGTATCAATTATGCGGCAGGCGATTTCGCCGCGGTTGGCAATCAGTATTTTGTCGAACATCGGTTTGATCCGGGCTGGACGCCCGGCCCCTCGCGCTTAGGGTCTACGGATCGCCACCCGGGGTCAATGCTGCCAGCTTGGCTTGCGTTTTTCGAGGAAGGCGCCGAGCCCCTCCTGGCCCTCCGGCGAGACGCGTATCTGGGCGATGATCTCGGCCGTGCGCCTTGAAATAGTCTGGTTCGATGAGCGATCAGTATGGCTGACCATGCCGATCAGTTCCTTGCTCTCACGGATAGCCATCGGACCGCCTTTCAGCAACAGCGTGGCCAGGTGTTCGACATGCGGGTTGAGCGCCTCCGGCGCAACTGTCTCGTGCAGCAGGCCGAGCCGCTCGGCGTGGGCCGCATCGAAGGCCTCGCCGGTCAGCATGTAGCGGCGTGACTGGCGCACGCCCAGGGCGGCTATGACGTACGGCGATATCACCGCGGGCGCCAGCCCGAGCCGCACTTCGCTCAGTGCGAATCGCGCATCGTTGCTGGCGACGGCAATATCGCAACAGGCAATCAGCCCGACGCCGCCGCCGTAGGCCGGACCGTTCACCTTGGCGATGGTTGGCTTGCCGATGGAATTGAGTACTGACATGAGTTCGGCCAGGCGCAGTGCGTCTTCGTAGTTTTGCCCCATGTCCAGGCTGGCGGTTTTTTTCATCCAGCTGATATCGCCGCCGGCACAGAAAGTATCGCCGCTGCCAGTAAGGATGATTACGCGTACTTTGGTGTCGCGATCGGCATTGAGCAGCAGACCGGTCAGTAACGCAATCTGCGTGTCGTCGAAGGCGTTGTGCACCTCCGGACGGTTCAGGACCAGAGTGAGCACACCGTGCTCGTCCAGATTTTGCAGTACTGATTCCGCCATATACCGGCTAAAAATTGGAGTTACTTAAGAGTATAGACGGCTTTCGCGCTACATGCGGAAGACGCCGTAACCACGCGGCCCGACGTCGGCGGCGTTTGCCGCTGCGGCGATTGCGCAACCCAGAACGCGCCGGGTATCCAGCGGATCTATCAGTCCGTCATCCCATAACCGGGCTGTCGCGTAGTAGGGGTGTCCCTGCTGTTCGTAGCGACCGCGTATGCTGTCGCGGTAGGCCTGCTCATCAGACTCGGACCACGTCTCGTTGCGGGCCTGCGCGTTGTCCCGCTTGACAGTTGCCAGCACCGAAGCGGCCTGCTCTCCGCCCATTACCGAGATTCTCGCGTTGGGCCACATCCACAGCATCCGGCCGCCGTAGGCGCGGCCGCACATTGCATAATTTCCAGCGCCGAATGAACCGCCAATGATCACGGTAAACTTCGGCACCGTGCTGCAGGCCACGGCATTGACCATTTTGGCGCCATCTTTGGCAATACCGGCATTCTCGTATTTCCGTCCCACCATAAAGCCGGTGATGTTCTGCAGGAACACCAGCGGGATCCGCCGGCTGTTGCACAGCTGGATGAAGTGCGCGCCCTTCAGTGCCGATTCCGAAAACAGGATGCCATTGTTGGCGACGATCCCGATGGGGAACCCGTGCAGGCTGGCAAAACCACAGACCAGCGATTTTCCGTACAGCGGCTTGAATTCCTGAAACTCGGATGCATCGACCAGGCGGCCGATAATCTCGCGCACTTCGAATGGATAGCGGGTATCCCGCGGCAGTATCCCGTAGATCTCGCGCGGGTCCAGGGCCGGGTCACGCGCCGGGTGTGGTGCCGATGGTGCCGGCCCGCGGGCGAGACTGGCGCAGATATCGCGTGCAATCCTCAGGGCGTGGGCATCGTTCTCGGCCAGATGATCGGTGACACCGGACGTGCGGCAGTGCACGTCGCCGCCGCCGAGCGTCTCGGCATCGACGACCTCACCGGTTGCGGCCTTTACCAGTGGTGGACCGCCAAGAAAAATGGTTCCCTGGTTGCGCACGATCACCGCTTCGTCGCACATCGCCGGGACGTATGCACCGCCAGCGGTGCACGAGCCCATCACCACCGCGATTTGCGGGATGCCGGCAGCAGAGAGCCTTGCCTGGTTGTAGAAAATCCGGCCGAAGTGGTCGCGATCGGGAAATACTTCGTCCTGCAGCGGCAGGAAGGCACCGCCGGAATCGACCAGGTATATGCACGGAAGGTTGTTTTCGCTGGCAATTTCCTGCGCCCGCAGGTGTTTTTTCACCGTGACGGGAAAATAGGTTCCGCCTTTTACCGTGGCGTCATTGGCGACCACCATGACTTCACGCCCTTCGACGCGACCGATTCCGGTGATGATGCCGGCGCACGGGGCCTGGCTGTCGTACAGATCGTTTGCGGCCAGCGACGAAAGCTCGAGAAAGGGGCTGCCCGGGTCGAGCAGAGCCTCTATGCGCTCGCGTGGCAGCAGCTTGTCGCGGGACAGGTGCTTTTGTCGCGCACGCTCGCCACCACCCTGAGCTGCAGCGGCGACTTTTGCCGCCAGATCGCTGACCAGAGCCTGCATGTGTTGTTCGTTCTCGCGAAATTCCGCGGCGCGTGTATCGACAGTGCTTTTTAAAATCGGCATTCGGGAATCAGCCGCGGGTGATGCCCATCGCCAGCGCTTCGCCGCCGCCGATGCATAAAGAGGCGATTCCCTGGCCGGCATGGCGCTGCTGCATGGTGTGCGCCAGCGTGGTGATGATGCGCGCGCCGGTGGCGCCAATCGGGTGACCGAGCGCGCAGGCTCCGCCGTTGACATTGACGCGGTCTGCGCCGAGGCCAAGATCATGCATGGCTGACATCGTGACCACCGCAAACGCCTCATTGATTTCGTACATATCGATACTGCCGGGCGCCCAGTTCAGTTTTTCGTAAAGCGCCGCGATTGACTGCTGTGGGGCGGTAGTAAACCACTCGGGTGCCTGAGCGTGGTTGCAGTAGCCGGCGATAGTTGCCAGCGGCTGCAGTCCACGCTGGCGCGCGTTGTCGGCACTCATGATGACAAGGGCGGCGGCGCCGTCCGATATGGACGAGGAACTGGCCGCGGTTACGGTGCCGTCACTGCGAAACGCCGGGCGCAGCTCCGGTATCTTGCCGATGTCTGCACGGCCGGGCTCTTCGTCGGTGTCGACGATGGTGTCGCCGCGCCGCGAGCTCACCGTGACCGCGGCAATCTCGTTGCGGAAGGCGCCCGATTCGATGGCCTGACAGGCGCGTTTGACCGAGCGGGTAGCAAACTCGTCCTGCTGTTCGCGGCTGAATTTATAACGCTCGGCGGTGGCTTCGGCAAAGGTGCCCATCATTTCGCCGTCGTAAGGGTTTTGCAGGCCGTCATAAAACATATGGTCCAGCGCCTGCTGGTGCCCCATACGCATTCCGGCGCGTGCCTTTGGCAGCAGGTAGGGAGCAAGACTCATTGATTCCATCCCGCCGGCAACGACGATGTCAGCAGAACCTGCGCGAATCAGGTCGTGTGCCAGGGCAACTGCTTTCATCCCGGAGCCGCATACCTTGTTAATGGTGGTGCAGCCGATACTGTTTGGTAGCCCGGCGGCCAGCGCCGCCTGGCGCGCCGGCGCCTGACCGACACCGGCCGGAAGCACGCAACCCATGATGACCTCGCTCACTTCATCGGCCGTAACGTGGCACTGGTCCAGCGCCGCTTTTATGGCAGTTGCTCCAAGCCGGGGAGCCGGCACGGTCGACAGCGCGCCCTGAAACGCGCCGATTGGCGTGCGCTTTGCGCTGGCTATGACGATGGCGTCGTCGCTCATGGGTACTCCGTAGTTGCAGTCAGCGGTGAGCAGATGATGCTCTGATTTTGCTGCAGGTCAACCTTCACCGGGTAACTGGCGAAACAGCTCGCGGCCGATCAGCATGCGCCGGATCTCGCTGGTGCCGGCGCCAATCTCGTACAACTTCGCATCGCGCAACAATCGGCCGGTGGGGTACTCATTTATATAGCCGTTGCCACCGAGGCACTGAATTGCCTCAAGCGCCACCTGTACAGCCGACTGTGACGCCAGCAGCAAGACGGCCGCCGCGTCCTGGCGCGTCGGTTCGCCGCGATCGAACTGCTCGGCGGTGCGATAGGCAAATGCGCGCGCCGCCTGCAGCGCTGTATACATGTCGGCGAGCTTGCCCTGCATCATGCCAAAGCTGCCAATCGGCCGGCCGAACTGTTTGCGCTCCTGCACATACGGCAGCACGGAGTCCATGCAGGCCTGCATGATGCCGATCGGGCCGCCGGATAACACCAGCCGTTCGGAGTCCAGTCCTCGCATCAGGATGTAGACGCCGCGGTCAACATCGCCGAGCCGGTTGGCATCCGGAATCTCGCAGTTGTCGAATACCAGTTCGCAGGTGTTGGAGCCACGCATGCCCAGCTTGTCGAGCTTCTGTGCGGTGCTGAAGCCAGGCATGCCTTTTTCAACCAGGAACGCCGTCATCGCACGCGAACCGGCGTCTTTTGGCGCCGTGCGCATATACACCAGCACGACATCCGCTTCGGGGCCGTTGGTGATCCACATCTTTGTGCCGTTTGCTATCCACTTGTCACCGTGCCGCTCGGCGCGACAGCTCATTGACCCGACAACATCCGAGCCCGCGCCGGGCTCGGACATGGCCAGCGCGCCGACCTGTTCGCCCGAGACCAGCTTCGGTACAAAGCGGCGGCGCTGCTCTTCGCTGCCATTGAGATAAAGGTTATTCAGGCAAAGGTTGGAGTGCGCCCCATAGGAAAGCCCGACAGAGGCCGAACCGCGTGATATCTCTTCCATCGCGACGAGATGGGCAAGGTAACCCATGCTTGAACCGCCGTACGCCTCGTCAATGGTCAGCCCGAGCAAGCCCATGTCGCCCATGCGTTGCCACAGCGCCAGGGGAAACTCATTGTCCTCATCGATGCGCTGCGCTATCGGTGCGATTTCGGCATCTACAAACCGGCGCGTGGCCTCGCGCAGCATGTCGATGTCATCATTGATGCGGGTATTAAATGAAGCCAATGGCCCGCTCAGTGGTGACTTGGTTTGGGCGTGCGACCGGAAAGCCGGTCCTTGAAGCGCTTGGAGTAGGGCATCCGGATCCTGGCAATAGCCCGGATACGTTCTTCGGCCATACGGTCGGCGGCCTGCCATGTTGGGATGCCATCGCGTGCAGCGATATTGAAGATGTTCTCGACATTGTTGTAGATGGCACTGACGGCCTGGTAGGCGCGTTCACGGTTGTAGCCCTGCAGTTCCATCGCGACGTTTATCAGGCCGCCGGCATTGATCGCGTAGTCAGGTGCATACACGATGCCTTTTCGTTCCAGTTCGGTGCCTATTTCTTCGGACTGCAGCTGGTTGTTGGCGCTGCCGGCGACTATTTCGCAGCGCAGCCGTGGCAACGTGTCCTCATTTATTACCGACCCCAGCGCACACGGGACGAAGACATTGGCGTCGACGTCGTAGATTTCCTCCAGCGGGACTGCCTCGGCACCATGCTCCTGCACCATCTCGGTCACGCGGTCATCATTGATGTCACAGGTAAAGACTTTGGCGCCTTCCTTGGTAAGCATGCGGATGACATTGCCGCCAACGCTGCCCGCGCCCTGCACAGCGAAAGATTTACCGTCGATGCTCGACGAACCGAAACGCTTGTTCAGGCATGCCTTGATGCCCTGGACCGTGCCGAATGCGGTGAATGGCGATGGGTCACCACTGCCACCGTGCACCGGGTGCACGCCCACGACGCGGTCAGTTTCCTGGAACAGGTACTCCATGTCCTCGACCGTTGTGCCGACATCTTCAGCGGTGATATAGCGGCCGCCGAGTGAGCCGATGAAACGACCAAGGGCGCGAAACAGAGCTTCACTCTTGTCTTTTTTCGGGTCGCCGATAAGGACCGCCTTGCCGCCACCAAGGTTCAGCCCGGAAACGGCCGCCTTGTAGGTCATGCCGCGTGACAGGCGCAGCACATCTGTCAGTGCGTCGGATTCGCTGGCGTAGGGCCACATGCGCAGTCCGCCGAGGGCAGGACCAAGGTAGGTATTGTGAATCGCAACGATGGCTTTCAGTCCGGTTTCTGAATGATTGAAAAAGACCACCTGTTCGTGGCCGTGATCCGCCATCGATTCGAAAACATCCATTCCTGCCTCCATTGTATTTGTCAGTTTTGCACAGCCCTGCGGGCGGCGGATGCGGGTGCCGCCGATGCCAGCCCGGGATGCCTGGACTCTGCCGCCGGTTGTGCGGCGCCGGGATTATAGCCCGGATAAGGTCTTGCCGCTGTCGTATACTGCTACGCATCATTTGCTCGCCGCGGGGACGCGGCGGCAGCGCTACGCAACGCTATAATCAGCTATTAAATGACTACTCCGGCAGCCAAAATCGCGCAACAGGCCGACACGCGGCGCAGCCCGCTGCGTTTTGTGACGGCTGCTTCCCTGTTCGACGGGCATGATGCGGCTATCAACATAATTCGCCGCCTTATTCAGGCCCAGGGGGCCGAGGTTATCCATCTCGGCCACAACCGCAGCGTTGCCGATATCGTCAATGCCGCGTTGCAGGAAGACGCCGATGCAATTGCCTGCAGCTCGTACCAGGGCGGGCACAACGAGTATTTCCGTTACATGGTGGACATGCTGCGGGAGCGCGGTGCCGAACATGTGCGCGTTATTGTCGGTGGTGGGGGCACCATCGCTCCGCAGGAAATTGAAGCACTGCAGCAGTACGGCGTCGAACGTATCTATTCGCCGGAAGACGGATTACGGCTGGGCCTGACCGGCATGATCGCCGACGTGTTTCAGCGTGTGCAGGCCTGGCCACGACCGCAGCCCGCTGCGAAGCCGGGCGCAGACCACTCCAACCACGTCGAGATCGGCGCGTTGCTGACCGCGCTGGAGGAGTGCCGCGATAATGCGCAGCTCGAGCAGTGGCGCAAGACATGGGCTGGCGCCGAAAACATGGCGCCGGTTATCGGCATTACCGGTACAGGCGGCGCCGGCAAGAGCAGTCTGACGGACGAGCTCTTGTCGCGTTTCCTGCGGCAGTATCCGCAGCTGCACATCGCAGTGGTGGCAATGGACCCGACCAGGCGGCGCAGCGGCGGGGCCCTGCTGGGAGACCGTATCCGCATGAACAGCCTGGCCAGCGAACGCATCTACATGCGCTCACTGGCTACCCGGCGCGCGCACCTGGCCACCAGTGCGGTGCTGGCTGACTCCGTTGCCTGCCTGCGCCAGAGCGGCTTTGGCCTGGTCATCGTCGAGACTGCCGGTATCGGCCAGAGTGACAGCGAAATTGTCGATCTGGTGGACCTGTCGGTGTACGTGATGACCAGCGAGTACGGCGCGGCCAGCCAGCTCGAAAAAATCGAGATGCTCGATTTTGCCGATATCGTGGTGCTGAACAAGTACGAGAAGCGTGGCGCCGAGGATGCGTTGCGCGATATTCGCAAGCAGTGGAAGCGCAATCACACGTCGTTCGATACACCGGATGACGAAGTGCCGGTGTATCCGACAATCGCCAGCCAGTTCAATGACGCCGGCGTGAACCTGCTGTTCAATGCAGTTTGCCGGTCGCTGGATCAGGGTGATGGTGAATGGCGCAACAGTATTGACGAAGAGCGTGAGGTGAGCCCGAGGCAGGCCATCATCCCGCCGCAGCGTACCCGCTACCTTGCAGAAATTGCGCAGTCGGCACGGCAGCTGGAAGCTGACATCGCTACGCGCTGCAGCGCCGCCAGCCTGGCCCAGGCCTGTTATCGCGCGCTCGGGTTGCTCGACGATGAGCACCGGCCGGAAGCCTTCGATAATTATCCCGAAACCGCCCTCGCAGATGCGGACGACAGCGTGCTGGCGTTGCGTCGCAGTTATAACGAGTCACTGGCGGCAACAGGCGCAGAGGGGCTTGCCCTGCTGCGTGAGTGGCCGCAACGAAAAGAAGGCGTGCGATCGCAGCAGTACTCATACCTGGTCCGCGGGCGCGAGATAACCGGCGAAAACTACAGCGAGACGCTCAGTGGCAACCAGGTTCCCAAGATAGCGGCACCAGATTATTCCGACTGGGGCGACCTGCTGCGCTTTCTTGCGAAGGAAAACCTTCCCGGCGGTTTTCCGTACACCGCCGGCGTGTACCCGTACCGGCGCGAGCAGGAAGACCCGACCCGGCAGTTTGCTGGCGAAGGAACGCCGGAACGCACCAATCGGCGCTTTCATTACCTGTCGGCGGGGCATGAATCGACCCGCCTGTCGACCGCTTTCGACTCGGCCACGCTATATGGCGAGGATCCGGACCCGCGCCCGGATATTTACGGGCGCATCGGCAATTCCGGCGTATCGATCGCTACGCTCGACGACATGAAGAAGCTCTACTCGGGTTTCGACCTGTGTCACCCCAATACTTCAGTGTCGATGACGATCAACGGGCCGGCACCAATGCTGCTGGCGATGTTTCTCAACACTGCCGTGGATCAGCAGGTCGAGCGGCACCTGCGCGAGACGGGACGTTGGGATGCCGCCGAGCAAGCCATTGACGGGCTGTACCGCGATGAAACACGCCCGCGTTATTCGGGCGGGCTGCCGGAGGGCCACGATGGTTTCGGTCTGGGGCTGCTCGGTGTGAGTGGCGACCAGGTGGTGGATGCAGACACCTACGCCCGAATCAGGGCAGAAACGCTTAACGCTGTCCGCGGGACGGTGCAGGCCGACATACTCAAGGAAGACCAGGCGCAGAACACCTGCATATTCTCCACTGAGTTCGCATTGCGCATGATGGGTGATGTGCAGCAGTATTTTATCGACAATGCCGTGCGCAACTTCTACAGCGTGTCAATCAGCGGATATCACATCGCTGAGGCCGGCGCTAACCCGATTACCCAGCTGGCATTTACCCTTGCCAATGGATTTACCATTGTTGAGTACTATCTCAGCCGCGGTATGGCGATAGACGATTTTGCGCCAAACCTGAGTTTCTTTTTCAGCAACGGCATGGATCCCGAGTATGCGGTAATCGGCCGCGTTGCAAGACGCATCTGGGCGCGCGCCCTGCGGGATATCTACGGCGGTGGCCGGCGCAGCCAGATGCTCAAGTACCACATCCAGACTTCAGGCCGCAGCCTGCACGCGCAGGAGATACAGTTCAACGATATTCGCACTACGCTGCAGGCGCTGTACGCCCTGTTCGACAATTGCAACAGCCTGCACACGAACGCTTACGACGAGGCGATAACAACACCCACCGAGGAGTCGGTACGTCGCGCCGTCGCGATCCAGCTGATCATCAACAAAGAGCTGGGGTTGAACAAAAACCAGAACCCGTGGCAGGGCTCGTTTGCTGTCGAGCAGCTGACCGACCTGGTCGAGGAAGCTGTATATGGCGAGTTCGAACGCCTGTCCGAGCGTGGCGGTGTGCTCGGTGCAATGGAAAGTATGTACCAGCGCGGTCGTATCCAGGAAGAAAGCCTGTACTACGAGACCCGCAAGCACGACGGCCGGCTGCCCATAGTTGGGGTAAATACGTTCCTCGGCGACGATGACGCCGATGACCTCGGCTCAGCCGAATTAATCCGGTCGACCGAAGATGAAAAACAGCAGCAGGTGAACAACACGGTTGCCTTCAGACAGCGCGGCGCGGGACCGGCCAGCGAGGCATTGCTTGCCCTGCAGCAGGCGGCCGCGGCCGGCGACAACGTATTCGGCCAGCTGATGGAAGCGGTAAAGTATTGTTCGCTGGGGCGTATTTCTCATGCGCTGTACAACGTCGGAGGCCGCTACCGTCGTAACATGTAGCAGCCCGGTTCCCGGGCGCAGTGTAAATTCCCGTATGCGGCGACCAAACTGATAAATTCGCCGTACTTGTTAAAGTCAGAATATTCGTTGGGCAGGAAACGGTTTTATGCAGGGATATAGTCCGTCACCACTTCGCCTGGTGCTGGGAGGTGTGGCGCTGCTGCTGACCACCGCCCTGGCTCACGGCCAGGTTCGCGTCGTCAATTCAGTCATCAGCGAGGAAGTACAGACCTCGCAGACCAGCATCCGGGCACAGGCGCAGATAGACCGTTTGTCCGATCAGACGGCCGAGCTACTCGGAGAATACCGCGCCGTCCTGCAGCAGCTCGACCGGGTGGAAATATATAACCAGCATCTCGGGGAAGTTGTTGACGACCAGGAAAGCTCCAAGGCCGACGTGACGCAGAAGCTGGAGAACTACCAGCGTACCAAGCAGGAAATCGTCCCGCTGATGAATCGCATGATCGATACGCTGGACAAGTTTGTCGAGCTTGACCTGCCGTTTCATCTGTACGAGCGTCGCGAAAGAGTTCAGCGGTTGCGCGACAACATGGGCAGCGCGGAAATTACTATTTCTGAGAAATTCCGCCAGCTCATGGATGCGTACCAGATCGAGATGGATTTTGGTCGTGATATCGACGCCTACACCGGCTGGCTGGAGGTCAACGGTCCGCGTCGCGAAGTAAATTTTCTGCGGGTCGGACGGCTGGTGCTCGCTTACCAGACCCAGGACCGCAACGAAACCGGGTTTTTCAATCCGGTGACCCGTGCATGGGAGACGCTGCCGGACCAATACCGCAACCATGTTGCCGACGGATTGCGTATAGCAAGAAAGCAGGCGGCGCCGGACCTGCTGAAACTGCCGGTACAGGCACCCGAGGTGGCGCAATGAGCAGGCTGGTAATCACCCTGGCTGCCTTGCTGGCCGTCGCGCCGGCCATGGCGCAAAGCTCGCTGCAGGAGTTGCTTGAGCAGGTGCAGCAAAGTCGCGAGCAGGTCAGTGCGGAGGTCGAAGCCCGTCTGCGCCAGTTCCGCCAGCAGCGTGATCAGCAGCAGGCGCTGCTGCGTGATGTGCAGGCTCAGCTCTCGGCTGCCAATGGGCGCAGCGACGAATTGACTGCCCGTTTCGATGCCAACGAGCTCGAACTGGAGCAAATGGAGAATACCCTGCGTGTCCAGACCGGCGACATGGGAGAGTTGTTTGGCGTGGTGCGGCAGTATGCCGGTGACGCGACCGGCGCCCTGAACAGCTCACTGGTGTCAGCGCAACTCGGTGAGCGCATCGGACTGTTGCGGCGTCTGTCCGCGGCAAAAAACGTCCCCTCGCCGGAAGACCTCAATGATTTCCATTTGTTGATGCTCCAGGAAATGGCGCAGTCCGGCAAAGTGGTACGTTTCGACACCACAATCGTTAATGCTGCGGGCGAGCCTACCGCGGCGGATGTGGTGCGCGTCGGGACATTCAACCTGATCTCGGGTGACAAGTTCCTGCGCTATGAGACAAGCACCGATTCCATACAGGAACTCGCGCGACAGCCGGCTGCCCGTTATCGCAAGGATGCGGCGAACCTGTACCAGGCAGACATGCCGGTTACGGCAATGGCTGTAGACCCTACTGCCGGTGCGTTGCTTGGGCTGCTGATTCAGGCGCCCGGGCCGCGCGAGCGGATCGCGCAGGGTGGTCCGGTCGGTTACATCATTATTGTCCTGGGTACCCTTGGCCTGCTTATCGGGGTGTACCGGCTTGTTTACCTCGGTGGCGCCGGCGCCCGTATAAAACGCCAGCTCGATGCTGAGCAGCCAAATGAAAACAATGCGCTTGGTCGTATTCTCGGCGTTTATAACAGTCACAAGCGCACCAGCGCCGAAACGCTGGAGCTGAAGCTCGACGAGGCGATCATGAAAGAAACGCCAAAACTCGAGAAATGGCAGACGGCGCTGAAAGTTATTGCCGCAGTTGCACCGTTGCTCGGCCTGCTTGGTACGGTGGTCGGAATGATCCAGACGTTCCAGTCGATTACCTTGTTCGGTACCGGCGATCCAAAGCTTATGGCTGATGGCATTTCCAAGGCGCTGGTCACGACCATGCTGGGGTTGCTCGTTGCCATACCTATGGTGCTACTGCACAGCCTGGTGGCCAGCCGCAGTAAAAACCTTATCGAGATACTGGAAGAGCAGAGCGCCGGAATAATTGCCGAACAGGCGGAGAAGGAAGCGTGAGCCTGTTTATTGACGCATTCACCTCGATTCGTGATTTTTTCGAGGCTGGTGGTGACGTCCTGTGGGGAATTCTCGCCGTCACCATTATCATGTGGACGCTGATTATCGAGCGCGCCTGGTTTTTCCTTCTTGACCTGCCGCGACGTATCCATGCGGTAGACCAGCAGTGGCACGGCCGGTCAGACCAGCAGTCATGGTCGGCACGGCGTATTCGCGACGCGATGATCTCCCGCGTTGCAATCGATGTTAACCGGCACCTGTTGCTGATGAAGGCGCTGATGGCGGTTTTGCCGCTCCTCGGCCTGCTGGGTACGGTAACCGGCATGATAAGAGTGTTTGACGTGATGGCGGTCATGGGTACCGGAAATGCGCGGGCGATGGCCGGTGGCGTGTCCCAGGCGACCATACCGACCATGGCCGGGCTGGTTGCCGCGCTTTCGGGTCTTTATTTTGTGACGCTACTCGACCGCAAGGCCAGCACCAGCGTCGAGCGGCTGGAAGACCTGCTGTCGCATTGACGGGATCGAATCATGCGCCGTAACAAGCAACGTGTCGACGATCAGGCCGAAATAAACATCACGCCGATGCTCGATATCGTATTTATCATGCTGATCTTTTTCATCGTCACTACGTCTTTCGTAAAAGAAATCGCTGTCGACGTAAGTCGACCGTCCAGCGAGCCGCCAAAAGAGCAGAAATTGTCGGAAGTCATTGCGATACGAATATCGGGAAGCGGGCAGATCTCGGTACAGGAACGCGTCATCGACATTCGTGCGGTACGCGCGAATATTGAAACTGCCCTGGCAGCGCGGCCCGATGCCAGTGTTGTGGTGATCGCCAGCCGGGAAGCTGATGCCGGCCTGCTGGTAAGGGTAATCGATCAGGCGCGTGTGGCGGGTGCGGCCAAGGTATCGCTGGCGGCGGAGGCCACCTGAGATGGCAAGGAAGCACGCGACACACGAGGAAGAGACGGAGATAAACATTACTCCAATGCTCGATATTGTTTTTATCATGTTGATCTTTTTTATCGTCAGTACGTCGTTTATCAAGGAAACAGGTATTGAGGTGTTGCGTCCGCAGGCGCAGACGGCGCAAAAGAAGGACCGCGGCAACATCCTGATAGCAATTTCCGACACCGGCCAGATATGGATGCACAAGAAGCGCGTCGATCTGACCGAGGTTCGCGGCATGGTTGAATCAGCACGAAAGGAAACGCCCGAAAGCAGCGCAATCATTGTTGCCGATGTCGAAGCGCAGACCGGCCTGCTGATCGACCTGATGGATCAGGTGCGACTCGGTGGCGTCGGCAATATCTCTGTCGCCGCGCAGGAAGTGAATTGATGCCAGGGCAGCATTCGAAACCCGCACTGCTGATGGTCGTTGCCTGATGAAAACCGCCGCATCACTGCTCTCAGGTGTGGTCTGTGCTGTTGCATTGTTTGTCGTCATGCACGAGCTGATTGACGATTCGCCGCAGTTTATTGACCCGATAGTCGAGGTGTTCGATTTGCCACTGGATCGGGCGCCAGATAAGCGGCCGGCACCACAGCAAGACGATAAGGACCCGGCCGGACCCAGCCAGCTGGTGCGGGCTCCCGGGCTTTGCTCGCCGACCGATGCTGCCCGGTTGCAGGAGGTCGCCTGCCCGGATCTGAAGCGGCCATGAATCGGTTCCCAACTGTGGTGGCAATTGCCCTCGGTGCGGCGGTGATGCTCATCGCCAATCCTGCGCCAGCCCGGGACACCGCCGGCAATCCGGGGTCGCAGCAGACCATCGGTGAGCGAGCCTACAAGCGCCTGGAACAGGCACATACCGCGCTCGGCGAGAAAAAGTACTCCGAGGCCCTGGCAAGGCTGCAGCAAATGGAGGAGCTGGACCTGAACGATTACGAACGCGCGCTGGTATACCAGACCTACGGCTTCCTCGGGGTAGAGCAAGGTCAGTATGGCAGCGCTATCGAGTACTTCGAGCGTTGCCTGTCGCTCGAGGCACTACCGGATACTGCGCAGCAGGGCATGCTTTACTCGCTGGCGGGGCTGTACTCTGCCGAAGGCAGGCAGCAGATGACCATCGACACCCTGATGCGCTGGTTGCCAAACGAGCCCGCACCATCGCCGGATGCCTACATCATGCTGGCAGCCGCGCATGCCGAACTGGGGCAATATCCCGCTGCGCTGCCGTGGGTGGAGAAGGCAGTCGCCGGAGCGCGGCAACCAAAGGAAAGCTGGTTCCAGCTTCTGGTGGCGGTTTATTTCGAGACGCGGGATTACTCCGGGGCGGCAACGGCGCTGCGCCAAATGATTGCCCTGTGGCCGGACAAGCCTGGCTACTGGGAAAACCTTTCTGGTGCCTATCAGCAGCTCGGTTCCGACGTCGAGGCTGTGGCAACGATGAAACTCGCCTGGCGTCGCGATTTACTGAAAACCGAAAGCAAGTTGCTGAACCTGGCGCGCATGATGATGTATGTCGAAGATCCTTACCAGGCCGGAAGCCTGCTCGACGCAGAAATGCAGCGCGGCAGGGTTGCGCGCAATCGGCAGAATCTCGAGTTATTGCTCCGCGCCTGGACCGGCGCGAAGGAATTCGATAACGCGATAAGCGTCATTGATCAGCTTGCTCCGATGACCGGCGATGGTGAGTATTACCTGCGGAAGGCGCAGCTCTATGCCGAGCGCGCCAACTGGGAGCTGGTCGTGCCGGCAGCCGAGCAGGCAATCGCGCGTGGCGGGTTGCGAAAAGCCGGCGCACCATGGATTCTCAAGGGGATGGCCGAAGCAGAGCTAGGCCGTTTCAAAGACGCAATTGATTCGCTCACAGAGGCGAAAAAATACGGGGACAATTTTCGGCGCCAGGCTGAAGGCTGGCTGCAATTTGTCAATGACCGTATGCAGGTAGCCGCCCGGGCGTGAGCGGCCAGTAACTCACCGGGCTGTGGCCCGCGGGGCCGCAGACAGCCGGAAGTCCAGATCGGGTTCGTCCAGTGCTGACAGTATTCGGGTGCGCGCAAGCTCGCGTACACGGGTTATTTCTTCGCGGTCCGGCGTGGCCGGGTTGATCGGGATAGCAGGATGAACAACCAGTTGGATACTGCCGCGACGTGGCAGCAGCTTGTCCGCCGGCAGAATATGACGCGATCCAAGCAGCGTGACTGGCACGATCGCCCGGTGGTTGCGTACCGCTGCGGAAAAAGCGCCGGAATAGAATTGCCCGAGGCCTGGTTCCTGACGGAAAGTGCCTTCGGGAAAAGCGGCCAGCGCCTGACCTTCGCCGGCGATGCGAATTATGCGGCGTGCATCCGCCGCGCCGCGCCGAAAATCGAAGCGCTCGACAAATTGCGTTCCAAGGCGTCGCAGCAGGAGCCCGGCAACAGGAAACGCCCGCATCTCCCGTTTGACGAGAAAACTGAATTGGGCGGGCAGGGCAGCAGTGAGGATAATGCCATCGAGGTAGCTCGCATGATTGGAGACGACGACCACCGGCTCGTTGTGCTCCAGCGTGTCACCACTGACCTGCAGCCCGATTCCCGTAAGGCGAAACAGATTACGTGCGCTGCCGCGTGCTATCGCCCGGCGGCGGGCAAGACCGGGCACAACCAGTATCGCAGTTGTAGTCATAACCACCGTAATCACCAGCAGCGACCAGGCGTAAATGCCGTAGCAGGCGCGCCAGATCTGCCTCATCGGCTCACCGTCCTGGCACCGTCAACGGTGTGACGTGGGTCTCGTTTTTCACCGCGATAATTCAATTGTCAAACCATTAATGTGAACCAGTTCTCCTTTATGTTAATTGCATCATTCTTTTTGTGACAGCGATCACGGCTCATTTCAGGGGTGGAAAGCATACTCCGGCGCATGATCATTCCCGGGCCGAGCAGGCATCCGGCGCCAACGGGGCGCCATTGCGGGCTCGCAACGGGAGCGGCAGAAAAGCGGACGGGGTTGGCACTGATCCCGCCTGATGAGGTCTGAATAATCGTGAGCGTGGCAATGTCGAACCCCAATGGAAAAACTGATCTGGACACCTCGGAATCCGAGGCGACGATCGATAACTTCCTCGATGCGATCTGGATGGAGCGAGGTCTGTCCAAGAATACACTTGCTGCATATCGGGCCGACTTGATGGCACTGACCCGGTGGCTGGCCGAGCGCAAGACCCTGGCGGTCGACGGCAGCAAGGCAGACCTGCTCGCCTTTATCGCGTCGCGGGTCCAGGCTGGCGCCCGGCCGCGCTCCACGGCGCGGCAGCTTTCCAGTTTCCGGCGGTTTTACCGCTGGCTGTTGCGCGAAGGGAAAATCAGCGACGACCCGACGGCGCAGATACAGATGCCAAAGATTGGCCGCACGCTGCCGAAATCACTCTCGGAAAAAGAAGTCGAGTCGCTGCTTGCAGCGCCCGATGTCGTCGACCCGCTTGGTTTTCGCGACCGGACCATGCTGGAAGTGCTTTATGCAACCGGCCTGCGCGTATCCGAGCTGATTACGTTACAGATCAGCCAGATCAACCTGAACCAGGGCGTGCTGCGTATCGTCGGTAAGGGTGATCGTGAGCGGCTTATTCCGCTCGGCGAAGTGTGCCAGGACTGGATCCAGAGATTCATCGCCGGTGCACGTGGCGAAATACTGCTGGAGCGCCAGACGGACTTTCTGTTTCCGACCCGGCGTGGTGACAAGATGACGCGTCAGGCGTTCTGGCACATCATCAAGCGTTATGCAGCAAAAGCCAAAATAGACAAGGAGCTGTCGCCTCACACATTGCGGCACGCCTTTGCCACACACCTGCTCAATCATGGCGCCGACCTGCGCGTGGTGCAGATGCTGCTTGGTCACAGCGATTTATCGACCACGCAGATCTACACTCACGTCGCCCGCGAGCGTCTCAAGGACCTGCACTCCCGGCATCACCCGCGCGGCTGAAACGCTGCAGTCGACGAAAATTCACATCCCGCAGCGGGTCGGCAGCCTTGAAATCGGGGTTTGGCTATCTGCTACAATGCCGCTCCCCTGAACCAACGTCCGGGGTCGCTGTCGAAAACGCTGACCCCCAAAACTGCAGGTTTTTTTAATATGTTCAAAAGAATAGCCATAACTGCGGCCATGCTGTTTGGCGCCAGCGCCTCGTACGCGTCCACCGTCTGTGACGCGGAAGTTATCCGTGCCCGCCTGCCGGGGGTCGACCCGTCTAGCGTGGCCAGCACGCCTCTGGACGGGGTTTGCGAGATCGCTATCGGCCCGCAGATTGTCTACGTCAGCCCGGATGCCAACTACCTGCTGCGCGGCGACATAATCGAGATCGTTTCCAACGTGAATCTCACCGACAAGCGCCGCGCCAGTGCGCGGGCCCGGGTGCTCGACGGTATCGACAAGAAAGAGATGATCGTGTTTGCGCCGGAAGAGGTTAAACACACTATCACCGTGTTCACCGATATCGATTGCGGCTACTGCCGCAAGCTGCACCAGGAGATGACGGCGCTCAATGACAATGGAATCGCGGTGCAATACCTGTTCTTTCCGCGTAGCGGACCAAATACCCGTTCGTGGGAAAAGGCCCAGGAAGTCTGGTGCTCTGACGATCGCAATGACGCCCTGACGCGCGCCAAGCGTGGCGAGGATCTCGACACGGCCGCCTGCGAGAAGGCGCCGGTGATGGACCAGTACCAGATGGGCCAGATGGTGGGCCTGCGCGGAACACCGGCAATCGTCACTGAAAGTGGTGAACTTATTTCCGGTTACCTGCCCGCAGAGGCTCTGCTGGCGCGTCTGGAGTCCCTGAAGCCACAGACCGTGGCAGCTGAATGACGCGACCGGATTGACCGGTCAATCGACGGCCCCCGAGCGGGGCCGTTTTTATATTGCCGACTACAACAGCCCGGCGGCAGCCAGCCAGCCGAGCGCGAACAGCGAGCCGAGGGACAACGGGCCCCAGCGGCGCAGGCCTGCCAGCAGCAGGACTTCGCAGGCATAAATCAGGATGACCGCCTTTATCAGGCCGATGGCAACTTCGTTGCCACTGAATATCTCGCCGGGCAGGATGCCAATTGCCAGCACGATGAATACCAGCAGGTAATCGGTTGGCGTGGTCCTGAATTCGATGCGACGCGAATAACGAATTGTCAGTCCAACAGCCAGCGCCAGCAGTCCATAGAAAGCCAGCTCGGCGCGCCGCATCGTCTCACCTTCGAGTGTGGGGTAAGTGGCAAGCAGATAGGTCAGGAAAACCACGGTGATATAGATGATGCCGCGCATGATGACGGAGTTCTCGCGGCGGCCAACCAGCAGTTCGGTCAGCAGGACAAAAAACAGCACGGCGGAAATGATCGCAAAATCGCGCGGTACTTCGCTGACAGTCATCGCGCCGCCTGCCATGAAAAGCGGCACCGCAGCGAGCACCAGCATCAGCGGCAGCCGTCGTAATGCAGAGGACTCCCGAAACGCGCCAAGCGCCGCTGAAAACGGTGCAGCGATGCTACCGCCGCCGGCCCGCCAGTCACGCCGCTCACCAGTCATGAGCAGCACGAATACCGTACCGCACACGGCAAGGTAAAACGCGATCAGCACCCAGTCCGCGGCATAGCGCAGCAAAATACCGCTGGCTACCAGCAGTGTCTGCACCGAGTAAATGATCACCACGGTTTCGTAATGGGCAAAACCACGATCCATCAGGCGATGGTGGATATGATTACGGGTCGCACGAAACCAGTTCATGCCACCCTTAATGCGCAGGAACAAAACCGCGATGATGTCCACGACGGGCAACCCGATGAGCAGCAGCACGACCGCAGGGCTCACGGCGGTGTTGACCCGCTGGGTAAGCAGGATCGCCAGGAAGCCTATGGTGAAGCCGAGAAACTGGCTGCCGCTGTCGCCCATGAATACCCGCGCCGGATGCGTGTTGAAGCGCAGGAAACCGAACAGGCCGCCAATCGTGACCATCGCGACCGCAGTTGCATACTCGTTGCCGCTGCCCAGCGAGGAGACGTAAACGATTGCTATCAGGCTCAGCAGGGCTTCACCGCTGGCCAGCCCGTCCAGCCCGTCCGAGTGATTCATCGCGTTTATCACGCCAATCATGGCGATCACGGTGAAGGGTTTGCCAATCGCTGCCGGGATCGGGTCGTCCATAAACGGGAAGCGCGAAACCCACAGGTCACCAAAATAGACCACGGCGATGACCGCGATGCCCTGGCCGATAAACTTGACGTAGTGGCCCAGTTCCCGCGCATCGTCGGCGGCACCGAATACCAGCAGCACGGCTGAACCGAACAGGAAGGAGCGCAGCAGGTCATCGGCCGGCAGCCAGAACATCAGTGGCAGCAACGCGCCAACCACGATGCCGATGCCGCCAACGCGTGACACCGGCGTTTCGTGAACCTTGCGTCCGCTGGGCAGATCGATCATCCCGAGCCAGGGAGCCGCCCGCATCATCAACGGGATCACCGCCATGCTGATGACAGCCGCGCTGATCAGCAATATAAGGGTGATGTCCATGCCGTGGGGCCCGACTAGTCGGGCACGTACTCGGTAAGCTGCGCGACGGCCCGACCGGCAACGTCGACGAGGCGCTCGTCGGCAGAAGACCAGTCAGGATCACTGGGGTTCACCGTGGTGACAAATCGCACCAGCGCACCGTCAGAACGCCGCCTGGTGAGCGCATCCCAGAACAGGTACCACTTAACCAGGTACTCGCTGGTCAGCTCACGGTCGCGTTGCTTGAAGTAGTAATACACCAGCTGTTTGTCGCGACCCTTCTCGATCTGCAGCCGGTTGACCTCCAGCATACGATCGCTGTCGGCGACAGGAATCTCGACGCGCGACAGGCTGGTAATTTCCCAGCCGCCGCCGGGAATGCACGAGCGTGGTGAATGCGCTGCGTTGCCCTTGGTGCGCTGCTGTTCGTAGTAAGCAGCATAGAATTGCACCGCAATGGGGTCGCCAGGGCGGGTCAGGTTGACCATTTTGTAGTCGGTAAAGTCGAGCGTCTCGATGTATTGCTGCTCCATCGTCTGCTCGGTGCCGCGCCACTCGCCCAGCGTCATCGGAAAGCTGGCAAAGTCTTCACGTTCCGGGAAGATCTGCGGCCGCTGCGTGATCATGTTGAAACTGATCAGCGCAGCCACCAGCAGTACGATCGACACGGTAAAGGGTTTTGGCAGCGAGCGTGGTGCGGTAACGGCATCTTTTGGTGTGGGCTCGGGAAAATCGACTCCAAAGACTTCGCGGAAAGACTTGTTCTCGCCGCCGATCTTGTTCAGCAGCCAGATTTCGGCCAGCAGGATGCCGACACAGGCCATGAAGATGATCCAGCCCTCGAAAAAGTGCAGAAAGCCCTCGGCCTGTTCGATGCCGAAATGCTCCACCAGCACGCCAATGATGCCGATGCGAAAACTGTTCATCAGGATGGTGATAGGAATGCTGGACAGGAACAGCACCACCCGTTTCCACATCTCGCCCTTGTAAAGGTACGCCGCGAGAAAAGCGAAGCTGGCCAGCGGGAACAGGTAGCGCAGCCCGCTGCAGGCTTCGACCACCTGCAGCTGGTAGATGCCGAGGTCGATGACGTTGCCTTCGAGGAACACGGTGATGCCGAACAGCCGGATGACGGCAACGCCCAGCTCGGAGGAAATCAGCTGCAGCTTGCCCGACAGGTTGTTGTACAAGAATTGTGGCAGCGGGATCATGAAGCTGAGGTAAATCAGCGGGATCAGCAGCCAGATGAAGCCGCGGTTGCCAAACAGCGTCCAGCAAAGGCCAGCGAGCGTGAACACAAAAGCGTACTGAACAACGATATACAACGTGGCCAGCTCGCCCAGAACCAGCAGCAGCAGGCCCGCGGCAACTACCGCGAGGCCCAGCCACGAGCCACGGTAAGGTTCCCGTTCAAAGTTGTTTTTCATCTGCCAGGCAAGGAACAGGCTGATTGCGGGTATGAGGATGCCGTGGCTGTATTCCTGCCGGTTGGGATCAATCCAGACCTCGTACAGGTTAAGCAGGCCTTCCCAGAACAGTCCGCCAAGCAGCGCCGCAGTAATACCGATGGCGCCCCACGTCAGCGGCGTGTTCTTCAGTATCGGCTGGGCTGCAGTTGTGCTTTGGTTCGTCATCGAAAAATCCAACGTTACGCGGTGAATACCGGCCGGGAATATTATTAGTCTTTCGCCCGCAGGGAATGCAGGTGATCGACTAATTTACGTCATCGCCGGCCAGGCGTGCAATGCACCATAATAGTTACCGCCGCATTATGGTGTCAGCGTTCCAGATACTTGAGTTTTTCCCGGACTTCATCCCATTCCGCCGCATCGGCCGGAGCCTCTTTCAGCTCGGTAATCACCGGCCACTCGCGGGATAATTCGGCGTTAAGTTCGAGAAACTTCTCCTGTCCTTCGGGTAGTTCGTCTTCCGAATAAATGGCCTCGACCGGGCATTCCGGTTCGCACAGCGTGCAGTCGATGCACTCTTCGGGATCTATTACGAGGAAATTCGGCCCTTCATGAAAGCAGTCGACCGGGCAGACCTCTACACAGTCGGTGTACTTGCACTTGATGCAGGATTCGGTGACGACAAAGGTCATGCATGCTCCTCGGGATGGATCAGTATTTTATCCGTTCTACTGCCGTAATGTGCACTTCTTCGCTGCCGGCGGCCCGGTCTGCCAGGAATTTTTCCAGCGCGAAGCGCACGCTGGGGAAGGCAATCAGCGGCCAGGGCACTTCAGCTGCGTCGTAAAGCGCGCTTTCCAGCGTCTCGTCGCCGGCGCCGAACCTGCCATCGGTCAGTTCAGCGCGAAACATCACATGGACCTGGCTGGCGTGCGGCACGTTTACTATTGCCAGCAGCGACCCCAGTTTGACCGACGCCATTGCCTCTTCGTGGGTTTCACGCATCGCTGCCTGTTCGAGAGTTTCGCGGTTCTCCAGGAACCCGGCGGGGATCGTCCAGTAACCGCTGCGTGGTTCGATGGCGCGCTTGCACAACAGAATACGGTCCTGCCACACCGGTACGCAGCCCACCACGAGGTTCGGGTTCTGGTAGTGAATGGTGCCGCAGCCGTCGCATATGAACCGCGGCAGGTTGTCACCCGGCGGAATCTTCAGCGAGACCGGTTCACCACAGTGGCTGCAGAATTTCATCGTTCGCATACGCCAGGAAAGATTGGTGCCGGGAGAGAGACTCGAACTCTCACTCTGTTGCCAGAACCGGATTTTGAATCCGGCGCGTCTACCAGTTCCGCCACCCCGGCACGGCTCGCCATTCTAGATCATCCGGGGTGTCGCATGCACCGCCGAACAGTACGGCGTGTTTTCGACTCAGCCGCGCCCGGCCTGGGCCTGGCGTTGGGTCCCGCCAGCCGCCACGCCGCAAGACACAGGACGCCGCAGGCGATCCGCGCCCGCACATCCGGCCAGTGGCGCCCCTCGGCGGCTGGTGTTTATCGCAGGTAATGCGACCTTTTTGGTGGCTGCGGCGTCTATACCCTCGATGGCGAGTTTTCTGGCATGTCAGGTCACCCCCGAGCAGGTGGCGGCCGCCCGCAGGGGTGAGCGTAAGGCGCAGGAAGCGCTGTATCGCGAGTATTCACCGGCGGTGTTTACCCTGGCGATGCGAATTGTCAGCCATCGTGAAGCCGCGGAGGAGGTGCTGCAGGACACCTTTATAGAGGTGTTGTCGAAACTGGACGGTTTTCGCGGGCAGGCACCACTGGGCGCCTGGATCCGCCGTATCGCAGTAAACAAGGCTCTGATGTTCCTGCGCTCAGGCTGGCGCCGTTATGCCCGACCGCTGGAAGCGGTTGCCGAGCCGGGTGCCGCCGGCGACAGCGGCGATGAGCACGGGCTGGGCGATGCGCTTGCACAACTTTCGCCGACCGCACGTGCGGTGGTCTGGCTGCACGACGTGGAGGGTTATACCCACAAGGAAATCGGCGAAATGATGAAAAAGAGCCAGAGCTTTTCCAAGTCGCAGCTGTCCCGGGCACACCGGCGGCTGCGTGAACTGATCGACGAGGACACAGGTGATATCTCATGCATGCGAGCACTGAACAACTGCTGATCATCCGCGATAGCGGGCTGGTCGATGCTGCTACCAGGCAGCATGTGGAGCAGTGCGCCGAGTGTGATAAGCAATTGCAGCAGCTGCGCGGAATGCGCTCGGCCCTGCAGCAGTTGCCGGGCTTTGCGCCGCCAGCGGGCGTCTGGCAGCGTGTGGAAACGGCGCTGGAACGACCGCAGTCGCGTAATCGCTGGCTTCCGGCTGCAGCGGTTGCCGCCGTATCGATTCTCGCGGTGGCCGTCTGGCAGCGATTCGAGTCGCCACCGCCGGCCCCGCAAACCGTTGCGGCTGTTACCGATGCCGTGCCACAGGAGCAGCTTGCAGTTGGCGCGCCGCAACTGCCGGAGCTGGTGTCACGGTCGCGTCAGCTCGAGCAGCTGCTGCGTGAACTGGACAACGAGACGCCGCGGGTGATGAACGCCGATACCGCCGGTGCAATTGCCGGGCTGCAGGACGGCATTGCCTATATCGATTACGGCCTGAGCCATGAAGATCGGCTGAGCCGCGCGCAGTCGGAACAGTTGTGGCGCCAGCGTGTGGATTTGATGAATACCCTGGTGCAGGTGCGTGGTGCGCAATTGCAACAGGCTACTTTTGAGAGGAGATAAGCATGAAGAGACTACTGACCGGCCTGTTGGCCTGTCTGCCACTGGCGGCGTATGCCCAGGACGATGGTGCCGACGAGCGTATGCGTGACGCCGAGCGCCGGCTGGAGCAGGCGGCCGAGGAGATTGCCGAGGCCAGCGCGGAGCTGGCAGGCGACTCGATGCGCCACGTGTTCAAGACCATTCGTCACGGCGAAGGGCGGGCAATGCTGGGTATCAATATCGGCAAGATCAGGATCGAGCGTGAGGACGGCTCGCGTGAGGAGCACGGCTTTATCGGTGACGGTGTCGAGATCTATGGCGTCACGCCGGGTGGCCCGGCGGACGCTGCAGGACTCGAGTCGGGCGACATCATCCTCGCGCTGAACGGACAGTCGCTGGCCGGGCACGACCTGCCACCGGAGCGTCGCCTGGTTGAACTGATGGCCGGCGTCGAGCCGGGTGACAGCGTCAGCCTGAGCTATCGACGCGGCAAACGTGAACGCACTGCCGACGTTGTTACTACCGAATTTGAACCAATGGCATTTGCCTTTGGCGGCCCGGGCGAGGATTTCGAATTTAATTTTGATGGTGACGAGTTGCCCGAATTCATGCGGCGGCTACCGGGCATGATGCATCTCGGTCACAAAGGTGTGTGGCGCGGTCTCGAGCTCCTGCCGCTGACAGAAAAGCTCGGCAGCTATTTCGGTACCGACAGCGGCATGCTGGTGGTGCGCGCGCCGCAGCATGAGGCAATTCCACTGGAAGAGGGCGATGTTATCAAGCAAATTGCCGGCGCCACGCCCAAGTCACCACCCGATGCCATGCGGCTGTTACGCTTCTACGAGCCGGGCGACCAGGTCGTCATGGAAGTGTTACGGCAAAAACGAAATCGCACGTTCAAGATAACCATTCCGGACAAGACCACGAACTGACCACGGCCGGGAAACCGGTGCTACTATGCGCGGCCATGCGCCGCGCTGATTTTTCTTACCAACTGCCGCAGGAGCTCATTGCGCAGCAACCGCCACCACAGCGGCGCGATGCCCGGTTGCTGACACTCGGCCGCAGCAATGGCGCAGTTGATGATCGTGCGTTCACCGATCTCCCGGGTTTGTTGCAGGCGGGCGACCTGCTGGTCTTTAACCGCAGTCGGGTAATCCCGGCACGCCTGTACGGCCGAAAGAGTAGCGGCGGCCGGGTTGAAATACTCATCGAACGCATCGTGTCCGACGACACCGCGCTGGTTCATCTCAGGGCCAGCAAGACGCCACACCCCGGGGCGATGCTGGCACTGGACGGCACAGCCGAGGTTGAGTTACTGGCACGCGAGGATGACCTGTGGCGAGTACGTTTTGACCGGCCGGTGGCAGCCTGCATCGACCAGCACGGCCATGTGCCGCTGCCGCCATACATTGATCGCGCTGATACGGCGTCAGATTATGAGCGCTACCAGACAGTCTATGCAGACCGTCCGGGTGCAATAGCCGCGCCGACCGCTGGCCTGCACTTTGACGAGCAGATGCTGACGCAGCTGCAGGAAATGGCGGTCGATACTGCATTTGTAACGTTGCATGTTGCCGCCGGGACATTTCAGCCGGTGCGCAGCGACGATCTGTCGCAACACCGTATGCACGCCGAGCGCATCATTGTGGACGAGGATGTCTGCTCTGCGGTTGCAGCGGCACGCCAGCGTGGCGGCCGGGTGATCGCCGTTGGCACGACCAGCGTGCGCACGCTGGAAAGCGCTGCGTTGGATGACGGCACGGTGGCGTCATGCGATACGGATACGCGGCTGTTCATTACGCCCGGCTTCCGCTTTCGGGTCGTCGATGCCATGCTCACCAATTTCCACCTGCCGGAGTCGACCCTGTTGATGCTGGTTAGCGCGTTTGCCGGGCACCGAAACGTCATGCAGGCATACCAACACGCTGTAACGGAGCGCTACCGGTTCTTCAGTTACGGCGATGCCATGTTTATCAGTGATGGCGCAGACCGTGCGGCTTGAGCTGCTGGCCACAGATGGCGCGGCGCGGCGCGGCCGGCTGCATTTTGATCGTGGCGTGGTCGATACACCGGCCTTTATGCCGTGTGGTACTTACGGCACGGTCAAGGCGATGACCCCCGAGGAGCTTCGCAGCCTCGGTACCCAGATGCTCCTCGGGAATACTTTCCACCTGATGCTGCGGCCCGGCGTGGAGGTCGTGCGGGCGCATGGCGACCTGCATGACCTGATGCACTGGGAGCGACCGATCCTGACCGACTCCGGTGGCTTCCAGGTGTGGAGCCTGGCGGAAAAACGCAAGATCACCGAAGAAGGTGTGAAGTTCAGGTCACCGGTCAACGGCGACGAGGTATTTCTTACTCCGGAGAAATGCGTCGATGTGCAGACCGGCCTGGGGTCTGATGTCGTCATGGTGCTGGACGAATGCACTGCATACCCGGCCAGCGAAACGCAGGCGCGCGAATCAATGCAGTTGTCGATGCGCTGGGCAAAGCGTTGTCGCGAAGCCTATCGTGGCAACGGGGCGTTGTTCGGCATTGTCCAGGGCGGCGTGTATGACAACCTGCGCGCCGAATCACTCGACGCACTCACTGCAATTGGCTTCGACGGCTACGCGCTGGGTGGCCTGGCTGTCGGCGAACCTCGCGCCGAACGCCTGCAGGTGCTGGACGCGATGGCGCCGCACCTGCCGGCAGACCGCCCGCGCTATCTCATGGGAGTCGGCAAGCCGACCGATATCATCGATGGCGTGCTGCGCGGTATCGATATGTTTGACTGTGTCATGCCGACGCGTAACGCCCGAAATGGCTACCTGTTCACCTCGGCGGGCATGGTGCGGCTGCGTAACAGCCGAAATCGCGATGACACCCGGCCCCTGGACGAGCGCTGTGGCTGCTATACCTGCCGTCACTACAGCCGCGCCTACCTGCGCCACCTCGACCAGTGCAGCGAAATACTGGGGTCGCGGCTGAACACGATACATAACCTGCATTTCTATCAGGACCTGATGCGTGGGCTGCGTGGGGCGGTCGCTGCCGGCCGGCTGGAGCAGTTTGCGGCCGATTTCCGGGCCCGGGCGGGCACCGAAGAGGGCTGAAGCGCTGCACAACCGGCAGGCACGGTGGCATAATACCGCGCTCTTTTGCTGGCGCCCCCGAGGAGCCGATCGTGGACCTGCTGTTTTCTACTGCCTGGGCGGCCGAGGCGCCGCCACCGAGTGCGGGCTTTGGCCCGTTGATTATGCTTGGCCTGTTCTTCGTGGTTTTTTATTTCCTGCTGATCCGACCGCAGCAGAAACGTGCCAAGGAGCACGGCGCGATGGTTTCCGCTCTTGCTGCTGGCGATGAGGTGGTTACGGCGGGCGGCTTGCTGGGCAAAGTTACTGACGTCGGCCAGGATTACATCGAGGTCGAGATAGCAAACGGGACTACCGTAAAAGTACAGCGGAACACAATTGGCCGCACCCTGCCGAAAGGCACGATTAAAAACGCATAACCGGTAATACTGCTGATGCAAAACAGATATCCGATGTGGGTCAACCTCGTTGTAGCAGGCGTGGTGATCTTTGGCCTGATCTTCGCAATGCCAAACATTTACGGGGAAGACCCGGCGGTGCAGGTTGCGCTGGAGGATGGCGAAGCGCTGGGCGAATCACTTATAGGGCGCGTCGACGGCGTGTTGCAGGGTGAGGGACTGGAGACGACTGGCGCTTATCTCGAGGACGGCCGCGTTGTGGTGCGCTTTGCCGACGAGGAGTCACAATTTCGCGCCAAGCCGGTGCTGGAGGAAACGCTGGGCGAAGATTACGTCGTTGCGATGACGCTGGCGCCCCGGATGCCTGACTGGATGCGCTCTCTGGGGCTCGGCCCCATGAGCCTGGGCCTGGATTTGCGCGGTGGAGTGCATTTCCTGTTCGAAGTCGACATGGAGGCGGCCATTTCCCAGGTAATGCAGAACTACGAGCGTGACATGAAAACGTTGTTGCGCGAGCAGGACATTCGCTATCGCTCGGTACGTGCCACGGACGCCAAGGTTTTCGTAGTACTGCGTGATGAAGCCGATCGCGATTCGGCGCGGCGCGCGATTACTGAAGAGACCCAGGAAGTCCAGATGCTGGACACCACGGTAAACGGCAGCCCGGCTCTGGAGCTGGCGCTGACCGAGGTAACCCAGCGCCAGCGCCAGGATTTTGCTATCGAGCAGAACATCACGACGCTGCGCAATCGCGTCAACGAACTCGGGGTTGCCGAGCCGGTGGTGCAGCGCCAGGGCATTGACCGCGTGGTCGTGCAGCTGCCTGGCGTCCAGGATGCGACAAAGGCGCGGGACATACTCGGGGCAACGGCAACGCTGTCATTTCACCTTGCCGACGAGTCCAATAATCCGATCGAGGCTGAACGCACCGGTCGCGCGCCAACCGGGTCGCGCCTTTACCAGCATCGCAACGGCCAGCCGGTCCTGCTGAAGCGTGACGTTATCGTTACCGGTGACCAGATAACCGATGCCCAGGCCGGTTTCAGCGAGGGTCAGCCCGCGGTATTCGTCGATCTCGACCCCAAGGGTGCCCGGCGTATGCTGGACACCACCAAGAACAATATCGACCGTGGCATGGGCGTGGTGTTTATCGAGCAAAAGCGCCGCACGGTTGAACGCGGTGGCGAGCGCGTCGAGGAAAATTACACTGACGAGCAGGTAATCAGCCTGGCGACGATCCGCGGTGTTTTCAGTAACAGCTTCCAGATTACCGGGTTGACGCCAATCGAAGCGCGCGACCTGTCGCTGCTGCTGCGTGCCGGCTCACTTGCGGCGCCTATCTATATTGTCGAGGAGCGCACCATCGGCCCGAGCCTCGGTCAGGAAAACATTGACCAGGGCCGGATGGCGGTCATCATCGGCTTTCTGCTCGTGGTCGTGTTCATGCTGGTCTATTACAAGTTGTTCGGCCTGTTCGCCAACCTGGCGCTGCTCGTCAACCTCGTCATGATTGTTGCGCTGCTGTCATTGCTGCAGGCGTCATTGACGCTGCCTGGTATCGCCGGGATTGTTCTGACAGTGGGTATGGCGGTTGACGCGAACGTACTGATTTTCGAGCGTATCCGCGAAGAGCTGCGGAACGGCAATACGCCACAGGCGGCAATCCATTCAGGCTACGAGAAAGCGTTCTCGTCGATTGCCGATGCGAATATCACGACGCTCATAGCCGCACTGGTGCTGTGGACGCTCGGTTCCGGCCCGATTCGTGGCTTTGCCGTGACTTTGTCATTAGGTATTGCCACTTCAATGTTCACGGCCATCGTCGGCACCCGCGCCCTGGTCAACCTGATCTATGGCGGCAAACGTGTCGACAAACTGGCTATCTGAGGTCTGGCAATGCAGCTAATCGGAAAAACAACTCACATCGACTTTATGGGGCATCGCCGCCTGGCGGTGACTGTCTCGGTGCTGCTGCTGGCCGGAGCGATCGCCGCACTGGTTGTCCGGGGGCTTGCCTTCGGTATCGACTTCACCGGCGGCGTTCTGGTCGAGGTGGGCTATCCTCAGGACGCCAATCTGCAGGCCGTGCGTGGCCAGCTGAGTGACGGCGGATTTGACGATGCCATTGTGCAGCATTTCGGCACATCTCGCGACGTAATGATCCGTCTTATGCCGGTTGAAGGAATGGACGGTAACGAGGTGCGTGAGCAGATACTGCAGGCGCTGCGCTCTGACGGCAGTGACCTGGAGCTGCGTCGCGTGGAGTTCGTTGGCCCGCAGGTCGGTCAGGAGCTGACCGAGACCGGTGTCCTGGCGATGCTGGTGGCGATCATCATGATCCTCATCTACGTGGCGCTGCGCTTCCAGTGGAAGTTCGCCGTTGGCGCCGTAGCGGCACTGGTGCACGATGTTGTACTCACGGTGGGTTTCTTCGCGGTGCTGCAGCTCAGTTTCGACTTGTCCGTGCTCGCGGCCGTGTTGGCGGTCATCGGCTACTCGCTGAACGACACGATTGTGGTGTTCGACCGCATTCGCGAGAATATGCTGAAGGTGCGCGGCGGTGCGCCGGTGGATATTGTCAACGACTCCATCAACCAGATGCTGGCGCGAACCCTGATTACCGGTATTACGACCTTGCTGGTGCTGCTGGCATTGTTCTTCCTCGGTGGTGAGGTGATCCGGCCGTTCTCAATCGCGTTGATTGTCGGCGTTATCGTCGGTACCTATTCATCGATCTATGTCGCCAGCGCAACGGCCCTTGCGCTGGATGTCACCGTGCAGGACCTGCTGCCACCGGAAAAGACCGACGAAGAGCTCGACGCACTACCATAGCGACGACGATGCTCTGGATTGCCCGTGATGTCAGGGTCGCTGAACCCGAACCTGGCTACTGACCCCGAGTGGTTCTCTGCGACGGGATGTGCGGGCGCAGTTCGGCGAGTATGGCCGTGAAGACTTTTGGCGACGCGGCGATAATGTTGCCGGAATCGAGAAAGGTGTCTTCGCCATCGAGGTCGGCTACCAGGCCGCCAGCTTCGCGGATGATCAGGCTGCCGGCCGCCATGTCCCACGGACCCAGGCCCAGTTCCCAGAAGCCGTCGAGCCGTCCGGCGGCAACGTAGGCGAGGTCGAGGGCTGCTGAACCGCAGCGACGTATGCCCGCAGTCTTTTCGGCCATGGCGCGGAACATGCGCATGTACTCGCGCATGAACTGCTTGTTGGCGCGATAGGGAAAGCCGGTGCCGATCAGCGCGCCTTGCAGCCCCCTGCGGTTCGATACCCGGATCTTGCGTCCATCCAGCTGCGCGCCCCGGCCACGCGAGGCGGTGAACAACTCCTGGCTAATGGGGTTGTAGATTACCGCTTGTTCCATGCGGCCCTTGTGCTGAAATCCGATCGACACCGAGTACATAGGGAAGCCATGCAGGAAATTTGTCGTTCCATCCAGCGGGTCGATAATCCAGACGCTTTCGCTCTCGCCGGAGGGTCCGCTTTCCTCGCCGAGAAACGCGTGGTCCGGGTAGGACTCACGAATTGTGCCGATAATTTCTGCCTCAGCCATGCGATCGACTTCAGATACAAAATCGTTCTGCGACTTTTCGGTCACCGTCAGCTGATGCACGAAATTGACGTGTTTTATTATCACCTCACCGGCACGGCGGGCGGCGCTGACAGCTATGTTGACCAGGGGGTGCAAGACTGAATATCCAAAAAGGGCAGCACCCGATGCGGTGCGGCCGGTAGAATACCAGAGTGGCCAAAGTTCTGGACAACATTCGGGTGGTGCTGGTCGAAACTTCACACCCCGGCAATATCGGTGCTACCGCGCGGGCGATGAAGACCATGGGCTTGCAGCACCTGCGCCTGGTAAACCCTAAATATTTTCCGCATGCCGATGCGACGGCCATGGCTTCGGGTGCCGATGACCTGCTGGGCCGGGCCGAGGTATTTGAGCGGTTGACCGATGCGGTAGCCGATTGTGTTGCCGTGGTTGGGGCAAGTGCGCGGCTGCGTACTCATCACTGGCCCACTGTCGATGCGCGCGACAGCGCGCAAAAGCTCCTGGCAGCGTCGGCCGGCGAACCGCTGGCGGTGGTGTTCGGGCGCGAGCGCAGCGGGCTGAGCAACGAGGAGCTGGATCATTGCCAGTGGCTGCTCAATATTCCGGCCAATCCGGACTATGCATCGCTGAACCTGGCCATGGCAGTGCAGATTGTCAGCTACGAATTGCGCATGGCGCAGCTGGGGGAGGGCCCCGTGGATGCAACGGCAGCTGAGCCAGCGCCGGCCGGCGAGCTGGAGCGGCTGTTTGAGCATCTCGAGCAGGTGATGGTGCAAACGGATTTCCTCAATCCTGATAATCCCCGCTACCTGATGCGCCGGCTGCGGCTGCTGTTCAACCGCGCCACGCCTGACCAGAACGAAGTAAACATATTGCGGGGCTTGCTCACGTCGGTACAGCGCTTAAAATCGATGCCGGACAAACCGCAGGATTGATATGAAAGCACCGATCTACATGGACTACGCTGCCACGACGCCGGTAGACCCGCGGGTAGCGGAAAAGATGGCGGCGTGCCTGACGGCTGACGGTGTATTTGCCAACCCGGCGTCCGATTCACATGTGCTGGGCCGCACTGCGCGCGGTTACGTCGAATCGGCGCGTTCGCAGGTTGCGCAGCTCGTTGGCGCTGCCGCGCGCGATATCGTCTGGACCTCCGGTGCCACCGAATCTGACAACCTGGCAATCAAGGGTGTAGCACACTTTTATGCCGACCAGGGGCGCCACATCGTTACCTCGCGCACCGAGCACAAGGCGGTGCTCGATACCTGCGGCCAGCTTGAGCGGGAAGGATTCGAGGTTACCTATTTGATCCCCGGCGCCGACGGCATTATCGATCCGCAACAGGTCAGTGATGCCGTGCGCGATGACACGGTGCTGGTCTCGATCATGCATGTAAATAACGAAATCGGCGTCGTGCAGGACATTGCGGCTATCGGCGCACTTTGTCGCCAGCGCGAGGTGACCTTTCACGTTGACGCCGCGCAAAGCGCGGGCAAACTGCCGATAGACCTGGGCAGCCTGCCGGTGGACCTGATGTCTTTTTCAGCACACAAGGTCTACGGGCCAAAGGGTATCGGTGCCTTGTATGTATGTGGTGAGCCGTGCGCCCATCTCGAGCCGGTCATGCACGGGGGTGGTCACGAGCGCGGGTTGCGTTCGGGAACGCTGCCTACGCACCAGGTGGTGGGCATGGGAGAGGCATTCCGGGTGGCCGGCGAGGAGCTGGCGGCGGAGGCCACGCGCCTGGCGGGCCTGCGTGAAAGACTGTGGCAGGGTATTGCCGCGCTCGGCGGGGTACGTTGCAATGGTCATCCATCACTGCGGGCATCAGGGTTGCTAAACGTCTGCTTTGAAGGTGTCGAGGGCGAAAGCCTGCTGTTTGCGCTGCGTCAGGTTGCGGTTTCCAGCGGGTCAGCCTGCACCTCCGCCAGCGGTGACGGCTCCTACGTGTTGCGCGCGCTGGGCTTGCCGGACTACCTGGCGCAAAGCTCAATTCGCTTCAGCCTGGGGCGCTTTTCTACCGAGGCTGAAGTCGAATATGCAATCGGCGTGATTCGTGAGCAGGTGATGAGATTGCGGGGTATCGCCGTACGGCATTGAATTTTGCCGTTGCGGCGTGGTCTGATCGAACGATATGGAAACAGCAATGAACTACAGCGAACTGGTGATCGATCATTTTGAGCAGCCGCGCAACGTGCTGGTCGATTGCCGTGAGCACTCGCTGCATGGCACGGCCGGGAGCAAGTCGGCGGGAAGGCTGGTCGAGTTTTGTCTCGAAGTCTCCGGCAACGTAATCCGTCACGCCGGTTTTCGCGCCTGGGGCTGTCCCTATACGATTGCGGTAGCCTCGTGGCTCACCGAGCAATTACCTGATCGTCATGTTGATGAAGTCCAGACGCTGGACCTCGATGCCATCGCGGCCGAACTCGACCTGCCGGCTGAAAAATGGCACTGCGTGTTGATCGCCGAGGACGCGCTGCGCGCGGCCACACGCCGGAGTGTAAATTGATTACCTTGTCAGAATCCGCCGCTGAGCGCGTCAGTCGATACCTGGAGCAGCGAGGTCAGGGCGTCGGTCTGCGTCTGGGTGTTACCCGGACCGGCTGTAATGGCTATGCCTATGTCATCGATTACGCCGATGAGCCCGGTGCCGATGACGTGCAGTTCGAGAGCCGCGGCGTCGCCATATTTGTCGACGCCGAGAGCCTGCCGCTGCTCGAGGGCACCGAGGTCGATTTCGTCAAGGACGGCCTCAACGAGGCATTCCGCTTTCGCAACCCGCGCGCTGCCGGGGAATGCGGTTGCGGCGAAAGCTTCAATATCTGAGGCCCGCGACCTGGCGGGAGCCGATTGCCCCGGTCGCGCCCCCGGAGTAATATTGTCCGGTTAAGCCAGTGGAAAAACCGGCCAGAATCCGGGGCTTAGCCCCAATCCTTCATTATCAACAGGAGTCAGCATGTCTGCCGAGCGCACGCTATCGATTATCAAGCCCGACGGTGTCGAGAAAAATCTTGTCGGCGAAATTTACCGCCGCTTCGAGCAGGCCGGGCTGGAGATCGTCGCCGCCCGCATGATGCACCTCAGCCGGCAGCAGGCCGAGGGATTTTATGCGGTCCATAAAGAGCGGCCGTTTTTCAATGACCTGGTGCAGTACATGACCTCCGGACCGGTAATCGTACAGGTGCTCGAGGGCAATGACGCCATTGCCAAAAACCGCGAGCTGATGGGGGCGACAAACCCGGCAGATGCTGATGCCGGAACGATCCGCGCCGACTATGCCGCGTCGATCGAGGAAAACGTGGTGCACGGTTCGGACGGACCGGATACCGCGGCCCAGGAGATTGAGTTCTTTTTTGGCAGCGACGGCGTCTGCCCGCGCACGCGCGGCTGAGCATGATGTCCTCTCCCGGTTCGGTTCAGTTGCTGGGCATGACCCGGGGCCAGCTCGAGGGCTGGCTTTCCACGCGTGGTGTGAAGCCGTTCCACGCGCGGCAGATGATGAAGTGGATCTATCGCCGCGGTGTCGACGATTTTGAAGCCATGACCGACCTGTCGAAAAACCTGCGCAACGACTTGCATGCCAGCGCCAGTATCGGCCTGCCGAAAATCCTGAACGAAGCCGTCAGCACCGACGGTACCCGCAAATGGCTGCTCGCCGTCGATGGCGGCCAGGCAGTTGAGACTGTATTCATACCGGAGCCCGGGCGCGGCACGCTATGCATTTCCAGTCAGGTGGGCTGTGTGCTCGATTGCTCGTTTTGTGCCACCGGTGCACAGGGTTTCAACCGTAACCTGACGAGCGCCGAGATTATCGGTCAGCTACTGCTGGCGCAGCGCCTGCTGGCAACCGCAGAAGACGACCGGCCAGTTACAAACGTGGTGCTGATGGGCATGGGCGAGCCCCTTGCCAACTACCGCAACGTCGTCCCGGCGATGCAGCTGATGCTCGATGATTTCGGATTCGAGTTATCGCGCCGGCGTGTCACGCTGAGTACTTCCGGGTTGGTGCCGCAAATACGCCGGCTGGCCAGCGATTGCAACGTCGCGCTGGCCGTTTCGCTGCACGCGCCGGATGATGCGTTGCGCGATGAGCTGGTGCCAATCAACAGGGTGCATCCTGTTGCTGAACTACTCGACGCCTGCTGGGAGTATGCCGGTGACAGTGGCCGCCACATTACTTTCGAGTATGTCTTGCTCGATGGTGTCAACGACTCGCCGGCACAGGCGCGGCAACTGGCGCAGCTGTTGCGCGACCGCCCTGCCAAAGTCAACCTGATCCCGTTCAATCCCTACCCGGGCGGGCGCTACCGGCGCTCGCAACCGGCGGCGATCGAAAAATTCCAGAGTATTCTGCATTACAGCGGATTGCGTACCATGACGCGCCGGCCACGTGGCGACGACATCGCGGCTGCCTGTGGCCAGCTTGCCGGGCAGGTCGACAACCGTATTACTTCACCCCTGCATGCCAAGGCCGGAGGCCGGTCATGAGAATAGTCATTTGCGCGTTGCTGGTGGTGTTTGCCGGTGCCTGCGTCACCACGGGCGATGTCGACCCGGTCGAGGCCGATCCGCGTGAGGCTGCGCTGACGAATCTCAGGCTCGGGTCGGAGTACCTGCAACGCGGCGAGCGCGAGCGAGCCCTGAACAAACTGACCAGGGCGGTGCAGCAGGATCCGCACCTGGCACCGGCGCATGCCTACCTCGCGTTGGCCTACGAGCAACTCGGACGGGCGGACGAAGCCGGCCGGCACTACCGGACCGCATTGCGGCTGGACGATAACGACGCGACCGTCCGCAACATGTATGCGGTGCATCTGTGCCGAAACGGTCGCATCGACGAAGCCGAAAAGAACTTCCTCGCCGCGGCAACGGTGCCGACGTACATCACGCCGGAAACTGCCCTTACCAATGCAGGCGTATGCGTGATGAAGCTGCCCGATCAGGAGAAGGCTGAAGCCTACTTTCGCCAGGCATTGAATCTCAATCCGCGCTACGCCGATGCGCTGTGGCAAATGGCCAAGCTTTCAACTACGGCGAACCGGGACTTCCAGGCGCGCGCCTTTTTGCAGCGTCTCGACGAGGTTGCCACGATGTCGTCGCAGGCGTTGTGGCTTGGCGTCCAGATTGAGAGGCGCCTGGGGGACAGCCGCGCAGCTGCCCTGTATGCCGAGCAACTGCGGCTGAAATATCCCGAATCGGTTGAAACCCGTTTACTGGTCGAGTCGATGCGAGATGCCGGATAAGCCCGATCAGCAGTCGGCCGGCGTAGGCGGCGAAGGGCCGGGCGCACTGCTGCGTCGGGCTCGCACGGCCAGGGGCCTGACGCTGCGCGACGTAGCGCAGGATCTGCACCTGGACGAATGGATGTTGCAGGCGCTCGAGGAGGATGATTACTCGGCGCTGGGTGCGCCGGTGTTCGCCAAGGGCCACATGCGTAAATACGGCAGCCTGCTGGGCCTCGACACCGATGACCTGATGATTGCCTATTACCGCAAGCGTGGTCGTGACGATTCACCGCCGCCGATCACTCACATGCAGCAACCGCAGCAACAACAGCGCGAATTGCCGCTGCCGGCAATTCGCTGGTTGATTGCCGCGCTCGGTATCGTTTTGCTGGTGTTGCTGGCATGGCGGTTTTTTGCCGCCGACCCGGTTGCACAGGGCGGCATTGAATTGCCGCCGGCAGCCCCGGACCAGGACGGTCCGGCCGTGCCGGCGTCGGAAAGTACCGCAACGGTCCCGGCGGCCGCTGCGCTGCGGGCAGACACTGATTTGGCATTGCCGGTCGCGTTGCCGCAGCAAGCTGCTGTCGGCGGACTGCCGGAGGACGACGCGGCAGACGCAACGGAAGCGCCCGCCGAACCACCAACTCCGGAGGCGGCGGACCTGTCAGCCGCCACCACCGAAGTTGCGACCGTAGCGCCGGTCTCGGTGCGACTCAGTTTCAGCGGCGACTCATGGGTCGAGGTCACTGACAGCGAGGGTAACCGCCTGCTGTATGACATGATGACCGAGGGAAGGGTGCGGAACGTCAGCGGAATACCACCGATTGAAGTCTTTCTCGGCCGCAATCGTGTCGTGCGGTTAGATGTCAACGGTGAGTTTTTTGCTGTTCCGCGGCGTGCGATACGCGGCAATACGGCACGTTTTGTTATCGATCCGGCGGCGCAGTGACGCGATGGCTGAGGATCGGACATGAGCGGTGACATCAGGCCGGTTCGCGGCATGAACGACATCTATGGCGATGTGGCGCCGTACTGGGACCGGGTGGAGCAGGCGGCGCAGGAAGTGCTGGTCGAGTACGGATACCGCGAGATCCGCCTGCCGCTGATGGAAAGGACCGAGCTGTTCAAGCGGTCAATCGGCGAAGGCACCGACGTGGTGCAAAAAGAGATGTACACGTTTGAGAGTCGCAGCGGCGCCAGCCTGACGCTGCGCCCCGAGGCGACCGCCAGCTGTGTGCGTGCCTGTCTGACCCACGGCCTGCTGCACAACCAGCGTCAGCGCATGTGGTATCGCGGGCCGATGTTTCGCTACGAGCGTCCGCAGAAGGGGCGTTACCGCCAGTTTCACCAGATTGGCGCCGAGGCGTTCGGTTTCCCCGGGCCCGATATCGACGCCGAGCTGATATTCCTGTGCGCCCGGTTGTGGTCGAAACTCGGTCTCGATGATCTGACGCTGCAAATCAATTCGCTCGGCACGCCGCAGTCCCGCAGTCTCTACCGTGAGAAACTGCTCGACTACCTGCAGGCCAACATCGATGTTCTGGATGAAGACAGCCGCAAGCGGCTGCAGATAAACCCGCTGCGTATCCTCGACAGCAAGAACCCCGCTCTTGCGGAGTTGATCGCTGCCGCGCCGCGACTGACCGACCACCTGGACGATGAATCTGCGCAACATTTCGATCTCCTGCAGCAGTTGCTGAGTGACTCCGGCATAGGCTTTACCGTGAATCCTCTGCTGGTGCGTGGTCTCGATTACTACACAAAGACCGTATTTGAATGGGAAACAGACAAACTCGGCGCGCAGGCCGCTGTCTGCTCCGGTGGCCGCTACGACGGGCTGGTCACCCAGCTTGGCGGCAAGCCAACCCCGGGCTGCGGCTGGGCACTCGGTGTCGAGCGGCTGGTCGGACTGCTGCAGCTGGCTGAGGTGCCGGCGGACCCCGGTGCGCCGGATGTGTACCTGGTCATGGTCGGTTCGGCGGCGACGCGTGCGGGGATGGCGCTGGGCGAGCGCCTGCGCAGCGAGGTCCCTGGCCTGCGGCTGGTAAGCCATTGTGGCGGCGGCAGCTTCAAATCCCAGCTCCGGGCCGCTGATCGCAGCGGCGCGGCCCTGGCCCTGATCCTGGGCGACGAGGAGACCGCGGGCCAGCGTATCGGCTTCAAGCCGCTGCGGATCGACGAGGAGCAGGCCAGCTATTCATGGGATGAGCTCGGCAAGCGTGTCGCGGCGTTTTTGAACTGATATCATGGCGCGCCCGCCGGGGCCCCGGCAGCGAGGAACAGACCCGTGGACGAGTATTCCAGCGAAAAAGAGCAGATCGAAGAGATCAAGAAGTGGTGGAAGGATAACGGTGCCTTCATCGTTACCGGCCTGATTGTCGGCTTCGGTGCGCTCGGCGGATGGAAGTACTGGCAGGCTTACAAAGAGCAGCGCGCCGCCACTGCATCCGCGCACTATGAAGAACTGACGATTGCCCTGGGTCGTGGTGATACCAATGGTGCGAACGAACTGCTCGGCAGGCTTGCTGATGAGTTCGCGGCAACGCCGTACGCTGCAACCGGCGCGCTGGCGATGGCCAAATATTACGCAATAAACGACAAGCCGGAGTTGGCTGGAGAACAACTGCGCGGCGTAATCGATAACACGAAAGACGAGTACCTGGCGCTTGTTGCACGCACGCGTCTGGCGCGTTTGATGCTGGCGCAGGATCAGCCTGACGAGGCATTGCAACTGCTGGCAGTATCCGACCCGGGAAGTTTCACGGCGCGTTTCCATGAAGTGCGCGGTGATGCCTACGCGGCACTGGGGCGGCATGATGACGCACGTATTGAATATCTCAGTGCGCTTAACCAGTTTGAACAGGGTTTGGTCGATCGTGAGTTCATCGAGATGAAGCTTAACGACCTCGGTCGAACCAGCGCCGGTGCCGGAAGCGAGCCGGCCGACCCCGACGCATGAAACTTCGCCTGCTGGTACTGGCTCTGCTGGCGTTGGTGGCGCTGCAGGGATGCCTCGGTGGTAATCGCAAGAAAAATCCCGAGGAACAACCGGTCGAACTGACCGCTGTCAGCGACGGGCTGCAGATAAACAGGCTGTGGTCGGCAAAGTTGGGTGGCTCGGCCGAGCACCTCGCGCTTGCCCTGGCGCCAGCGTCGGACGGCAGCCGGGTGTATGCGGCTTCTCATGGTGGCACTGTTTCTGCTTTCGATATCGACACCGGTAATCGCCAGTGGAGTGTTGATACAAAACTGGCGCTGAGCGCAGGCCCGGGTTATGGCGACGGCATGGTTGTGGTCGGTTCAGCCGATGGAGATGTGCTTGCATTTGATACGGTGACAGGCGGTGAGCGCTGGCGTCAGTCTGTTACCGGTGAACTGCTGGCTACGCCGGTGGTTTATGGCAACGTGGTCATTCTCAGATCCGTCAATGGCGTGGTCTACGCGCTTGATGCGCGCGATGGCAAGCTGCGCTGGAACGTGGCGCAATCCGTACCCCGTCTTTCTTTACGTGGTGTTGGTCAACCGGCTGCTGGTGGTGATCGGGTGATTGTCGGTTTCGACAATGGTCGCGTCGTTGCTTACCGGCTGCGTGATGGTGCCGAGCTGTGGCAGGCGCCGCTCGCCACGCCGAGCGGCCGTACCGAGCTCGAGCGACTGACCGATGTCGACAGCAATGTGCTGATCGTCGGCGAAGAAGTCTATGTAGCCGGCTTCCAGAGTCGTGGCGCATTGCTGCAGCTCACTAACGGACAGGCCGCGTGGGCAGAAGAAATGTCCAGTGTTGGCGGCCTGGCGGCAGACTGGAACGCCGTCTACAGCACCGGTGGCGATGGCTCGGTATTTGCGGTGCGCCGTAGTAACGGGTTGCAGGTGTGGCAGCAGGATGCATTGCTGCGGCGTGGCATTACCGGCCCGGCGGTATTTGGCACCTCGGTAGTCGTTGGCGACTTCGAGGGCTACCTGCACTGGCTGCGGGCGAGCGATGGGGCCATTATCGGCCGTGCCCGCGCCGGCAAGTCGCCGATTGCGGCGCCGCCACTTGTCGCTGGCGAACGGCTGTTCGTGCAGGACGAGGCCGGTGTGCTCTATGCCTATGCAATGCCCGGCAGTTCGTAAGAGGACCAGTTCATGCCGCCGGTTATCGCGCTGGTCGGTCGGCCTAATGTCGGCAAGTCGACGCTATTTAATTTTCTGACGCGTAGCCGCGATGCGCTCGTTGCCGATCGGCCCGGGCTGACGCGCGACCGGCGCTATGGTTTTGGCCAGGTCGGACTGATTCCTTATATAGTCGTCGACACCGGCGGTCTGAGTGGCGATCGTGACGGTCTTGATGGCCTCATGGCGCAGCAGACTCAGCGCGCGCTGGACGAATCCGACCTGGTGTTCTTCCTGGTCGATGCCCGCGAGGGTATGACCGCCGCCGACGAAGATATCGCCGCCATGCTGCGGCGCAGCGGCAAGCCATTGCGGCTGCTGGTCAACAAGGCCGAGGGCATGGATACGGACCTGGTGACTGCCGAGTTCTACGCCCTGGCCATCGGCGATCCGGTTGCTGTTTCAGCAACACACGGTGAGCGTATCGGTGCGCTGATGGATGCTGTCCTGGCCGATTTTTCTGATACGCCGCAACAGGACGCCGGGGATGACGGTGCGATCTCGGTGGCTGTAATTGGCCGGCCGAATGTCGGCAAGTCGACGCTGATCAACCGGCTTGTCGGTGAAGAACGATTGTTGGCTTTCGACATGCCGGGTACGACTCGTGACAGCATTGACGTGCCGTTCGAGCGTGATGGCCAAAGCTACATACTGATCGATACCGCCGGCGTGCGGCGTCGCGGCCGGGTCAGTGATGTCATCGAGAAGTTCAGCGTGATCAAGGCGCTGCAGGCTATCGAGCGGGCGAATGTTGTGATTGGCGTAATTGATGCGCGCGAGGGTGTAACCGAGCAGGATGCGGCGTTGCTGGGAATGGTGCTCGAGCGAGGTCGCGCCCTGGTTATAGCAATGAACAAGTGGGACGGGCTCAGCGGGAGCGCCCGCAACGATGTGCGGCGACTGATCGATGTGAAGCTGCCGTTTGTGGACTTTGCCCCGCGGCATTTTATTTCTGCGCTGCATGGCAGCGGTGTCGGCGACCTGCTTGGCTCGGTGCAGCGCGCCTACCGTGCTGCCATGTCGGACCTGCCAACTTCAGAGCTGACCGAATCGCTGCAGGCCGCGCTTGCCGCGCACAGCCCGCCGATGCGCCGCGGACGGCGACCGCGCCTGCGCTATGCACACCAGGGAGGCCGTAATCCGCCCCGCATAGTCATCCACGGCACCCAGGCCGATCGTATCCCTGAGAGCTACCGGCGTTACCTGGCCAACCATTTCCGCAAGGCTTTTCGGCTGCACGGCACGCCCGTGAGCGTCGAATTACGTTCAGGCAAAAATCCCTTCGCCGGGCGACGCAACAAGCTTACCCCGCGCCAGCAACGCCAGCGCAAGCGTCTGATAAAGCGACGCGGCGGCAAGAACTAGGTCAAAAATTGCGACATTGGCGTTAACCAATGTGGCCCGCGGCAAAGTGCCATTGTCGTGTCTGCGATAATTACAGCAGTTTCAAACTATCCGGGGGATGCGGAAAATGAATTTATTGGAAATGCTGATAAAGGCGCAGGGCGGCGGTCTGGTTCGGCAGATGGCCGAGCAGTTTGGTGTCTCGGAAGTGCAGGCCGGAAGCGCGGTGCAGGAGATGCTGCCGTCACTGGCGGAAGGCATGCGTGGCAACATTGCAAGACCGGGCGGTCTCAACGACCTGCTCTCGGCAATCCAGTCCGGGAATCACAGTCGCTATGTCGACAACCCGGCCGAACTTGCCCGACCTGACACGACCGATGATGGTAATGGCATTCTCGGTCACATCCTGGGCAGCAAGGATCGCAGCCGTGAAGTTGCCGCGCAGGCGTCGCAGCGAACCGGCATTGACCCGAAGCTTTTGAAGATGATGCTGCCAGTTATTGCGGCAATGGTTATGGGTGGTATCAGCAAGCGCGCCGGCAGCGGCGGGCTGGCACGCCAGCCCGGATTGCCGACACAGTCGGGCGGCGGCGGGCTGGACCAGCTGCCAGGAGGCAGTGGCGGCGGCTTTGGCGATATCCTCGGCAAGATCCTCGATGTCGGAGCGCCGGCGCGGGACGGCGCCAGCCACCTGCCACCGCACCGCGGCCCGCAGGATTTCGGCACGGAGCAGAACGCAGCCACAGCAGGCCGGAAGCAGGGCGGCCTGTTCGACATTCTCGGCAAGCTGTTCAGGAAATAAAAAGCAGCAGTTGGAACGAAAGGCGGCCACGAGGCCGCCTTTCAGTTCTTGTTAGAGGCATCCGGAGTCCTCATTCGGGCTTGCTGCCGGTCCCGGCGGCAGCAGGAAAAACACCCTCAGGATGCTGAGGTCGCTCAGGTCGATTGCGCCGTTGTTGTCGAAATCGGCATCGGGGTTCCAGTTTGGCGTTCCAGACGTACTCAAGAAAGCAATTCTCATCGCGGCCAGGTCGTTAAGATCGACCAGACAGTTGTTGGGGTTGGCGATATCCGCATCACAGCGGTTGCCGATGCCGTCGCCGTCGGAATCGTCCTGGTCCGGGTTGGCGATCAACGTACAATTGTCGCTGGTATCGATCATGCCATCGCCGTCCGAGTCGATATCAACCAGTATCGTGGTCGTAAGCGTTTCGCCAAAGAAATCTGACTCATCGTCCTTGACCATTTGCCAGTTGAATTCATACTCGCCTGGAGCGGCAGGCGCAGTCACTTCGATCTCGAACAGAATTGGTCGTCCTTTAAAGACACCACCATATACTGATGATTCCGCAGCCACATCGTCGACCGGATGGCGCCCGGTGCCGAAGATAAAAGTATCCGTATCGTTCTGACCCAGATTGTGATCGTCTGCGCCAGACCACTCCTCGCTGCCCTCATTGCGTACTACCAGTCTCAGCGTGCGCGTTTCGCCTGCCACCATCGTCGCTGGTATGTCGTTCCAGAGGAACATGGCGTCGCGACCGGCATCAGCACGAAACACGGCGGCACCGGCTGCCGTCGTGTCGATGTATTCGCGTGGATTGGCCGCCACCGACCACGAATCGTCATTGCCGGAAGTATTAAACGGATCGATATACGGCGGTCCCGGATCGCCGGAGTAGATGCCTGAGCCCTCGTCGTACTCGTTCCACGATTCGATGTAAGCATGATAAATCGGCGGGCTGCCTGCTGCGGTCGCGTTGAGATCGTTCCAGGCATCGATGTAGTGAGTGCCGCCGTCGCGCGGCAGGAAGATCCCCGGGAACCGGATATTCTGGTCCCAGTAACCCGCCTTGAGCGTGCCTGTTCTCACGCCGTCGAACTCAAAATCGGAAAAATAAGCCGTGTTTGAAAACTGGTGGATTCTTTCGTCTGCCCACGCCGGTGAACCAGTTTCAGTACCAATGAAGTAGACACCGTTTTGGAACACAGTCGGGAACGCAGCCTGCATGCGGGATTCCAGGTCCGCACGAGACCACTGATTCAGGTTTTGTGTCCACGTCGGGAGCAGCCACCATGAATCCATAGCGGCGCGGCCATCAACGCGCAGCAGGAAACTCGCCGCGAACGCGTCAGGGCTGGCAGAAAAATACTGCTCGTACCAACGGGTGTATTGGGCAGCGAGAGCATCCTTGCCAGCTGCCGTAGCAAGGTCAATCGGGCCTGCACCCCAGGTAAGAACCGTATCGAGAAACGGTGCCACTTTTGGCACATCGTATCCTTCCGCACGCAGCTGCGTCAGGGCGCGAAACAATTCAATGCGTTGGGTTTCCAGTACCGGAAGCAGGTGTACATAGAGCACATCAATGCCGGCATCCATGACGTCCTTGATTTGACGACGCCAGAAGGGTGCATTGCCGGTCCAGGCGTCGCGACCCTCGAGCGGACGCCAGGGCCCGCTTACCTGCCCGACTGAGGAGGTGTACCAGTGGAAAAACGAAGTTGATACGTAGGGGTCCGTGCTGCCGTACTCGCGGCCGGTAGTGAAAATCGGCGGGTAGCCCGGTGACGGACCCGAGACTGTCGGCAGTGCAATCAGCACAGAGCCACCTCCGACCGCGCGAAAAGAAACATCGGCCGTGGTGCCGTCGACTTCGTTAAACACGGGGCCGCTGTATAGCTGCCACGTATCGCCCACATCCACCACGAAACTACCGCTACTGCGGCCCGTGAAAGCACCGTTTTCGAAAACGGGAAATCCTACCGACACTGTCTGGCTTGCACCGCCGGCGTTACCCGATTTCATATATACCCGAGCCTGGTAGCCGTGACCCGACTCCAAAGCGAATTGTGTGTCCTCGTGATCAAACCCCTGGTCACCGGCAGGGTTTGTGACCGTTAGTCGTACGGCGTTGATTGCCGGACTTCCTGCAAACAAACTGTTGGCGGGCAGGGCCTCAATATCGATTTGGGCGGCACCGCCCGCCACAGCAAAGCCGCGCCACAGATCCGGAACGGTGCCTGTAGTGCCAATCACCAGACCGGAGTCGCCGGCAAAGCCGGGGTTTGGAATCAGATTGGGGCCTTCATTCTGTGCGAATCCCATTTGTGCGGCCAAAGCCATCAGCAGGCTACACATCAGCAGGGGTGTCGCGTTGGGCTGCCTGGTCCTTTCCTGAAACTTCCAGTGCATTTTTATTCCCTCCCACAGACATCCGTAAATGGACTGAGTTTAATCCGCTAACCTCCGCGAGCCGTCCACAGATAGCGCGCTGTAACCGCTATGCAGAGAAATGCGGGAAGCTACAGAAAGTCTAGACTACGCACGCGAAGTATGGCGCCAGACTGCCGTTTTTCCCGGAACTCCAATCGGGTGCAGGATGATTGCTGCCCGATGGTTCAGCATTTTTGACCATGACGCTCTGCGCAAAAGTCATTGACACCTGCCCCGGACTGGTACAGCGGATACGCATTGGTGGCCGCCGACCACAGCAGCAGGCTGGCTGATGGCGCGATCAGGTGATAGCAAATAGCTGCTTTCTTGTTAATTTTTATCAGCCTGGCTGCGGGTTGCTCGCGATTTGTGCCGGCAACCAGGCGATCCGGTTAGATTTTCCGCGGCCCATTGGTCAGAATATCCGACCCGGAACCCTGAGGCTCTCGTGTCTGGTAACCGCAAAAACATCACTCTGGACCGCCCGTTTGCGATGCATCGCGGTGGGGAGCTGCACGGCGTGCAGATCGCTTATGAGACCTGGGGTCGACTCAGTGCGCAGCGCGATAACGCGATACTGATATTCACCGGCCTGTCACCTTCGGCGCATGCGGCGTCGGCGGCCAGCGATCCTTCGCCCGGCTGGTGGGAGGACATGCTAGGCCCGGGTCGCGCGATCGATACTGATCGCTACTTCGTGGTTTGCGTGAATTCACTTGGCAGCTGTTTTGGATCGACAGGCCCGGCTTCGCCGGACCCGGCCACCGGCGAGCCGTATCGGTTGGATTTTCCAATCCTGTCGATCGAGGACATTGCCGCGGCGGGCGGGGCGGTCGTCGACCAGCTGGACATCGTGCGTCTGGCGCATGTCATCGGGCCATCCATGGGCGGCATGACGGCATTGAGTTTTGCGATGATGTTTCCCGATCGGGTGGGCGGGCTGGTCTTGATTTCATCCGCTGCCCGCGCGCTGCCGTTCGCCATTGCATTGCGGTCGCTGCAGCGTGAGATCATTCGCGCTGACCCCGCATGGAACAGTGGTAACTACAGTGGGCACGGCGCCGAATCCGGCATGCACCTGGCGCGCAAGCTTGGCATGATCAGCTACCGTTCAGCCGCTGAATGGAAAATGCGGTTTGGCCGCGAGCGCGCTGCCGCTGAGGAGCGACAGCCAGACCATTCTTTTGGTATCGAATTCGAAATCGAATCCTATCTCGAGCATCATGCGCGGAAGTTTACCGGCGCATTCGATGCCAACTGTTACCTGTACCTGTCGCGAGCAATGGACCTGTTTGATGCAGCGGATCATGGTGGTTGCCTGGAAACCGGTGTCGGCTGTGTCGAGGCTGAGCGGGTGCTTCTGATCGGCGCGCAAAGCGACATCCTGTTTCCACTGGAGCAACAACGGGAGCTTGCGCAGCTGCTTGCTGCCCCTGGACGTGAGGTCGTACTCGAAGAGCTCGCGTCAATCCAGGGTCACGATTCTTTTCTGGTCGACATGGACCGGTTTCGCCCGGTCCTGGCGCGTTTTCTGGCCTGACGGCAGCGGCCGTAATGAGCCGCCGCCATCAGATCGTCGCGTCTTGTTTACGGCGCCGGTTCCTGCCACTCGCCAGAGATCCACTCGATGTAGCACCCCTGGGTGAAATGCACGCGCATCTGGAAACCCGCCAGGCTGGCGTCTTCAATTTCATCGTCAAAAATTATCTTCAGCAGCCTGCTGCTGCCGGCTTCTACAATGCGCTTGTCATAGTCGCCTTCCAGGTCCGGCCGTGCTATCAGCGCTGACGAGCCGGTCCGGTCCTGGTCGAAGAACTTGTCGCCGTCGAGTTTCATCTCTTTCAGCTTGTCGGTGACATTACCGGGCCAGTTCAGCTCGATGTGGTCCACTGCTGCATAGGTGTCGGACGTGTTGCTCAGCGTCCAGCGAATTTCCTTGTCCTTGCTATGCAGACCAGAGCCGCTGATTTCACACGGCGACGGTGGCGTTACTACTACGCCGACGTAATCAGCACCGCCGCAGGCCGCGTTGGTTGACTCATCCGATTCGGCCAGCAGAGCGTTCACACCCGAAGCCATGACCCATGCGGAACCTGACACCGTGCGGGTGCTTGCAGGTGGCAGCGTATGAGATTGCTGGTAAAGCGTGCGTGTCGGGGCTTCGCGCGTGATCGCCGTCAGCGCCTGGTTTTTCTTGTTGCGCAACACATAGTCGTAGTCAACCGGCGCCCCCAGGCCCAGGCCATTGATGGCCACCAGCGTCAGGCTGCCAAACTGGTCGCCGGCTGCAAGTGGTTCGGAGCAGGACGTGTGAATTCGTAACGCCTCGGTGCCGGCCGTGTTGGCAATCTCGATATCGGTGTCGCCGCCATCCCTGGGTATCGTAAATGCGGCTCCCGGCTCTACCGGAAAACTCTCGCCGGATTCGAGGGTTACGGTAATGGCCTCGGATGCATCGATATCACCGGAACACTGGAATTTGTCAGGCTGGGCGTGATCGGATGCGGCGCAGCCACCACCGGAGTAGACAAAAGTCAGGTGCCGGACTTTATCCAGCATTTTGCAATCGGCCCACTGGCCCTGCAGCTGACATTCGCTGGTACTCGCTTCCGCCTGAGTGCAGCGCAGCTCGCCGCTGTCGTCGACGATACCTTCAAGTCGCCAGTCGTTTACAAGATCAGACTTATTGTCCTTGTCATTGCCTTGCGGCAAGCCACAGTCTTCCGGCCCGTTCATTTCCACATCGCCGCATTCGAGATGGAAGCGGGATTCGCCCAGCTTCAATTCGGTGCCTGCTACAAAGATTTCCCAGGTTGAGCTGCTGCCGGCATCTTCCAGCCCGGACACGGTGACCGTCTGGCCCTGGACCACGTTGTCAATATCGGCCAGGACATCCGCATCGCGATTGCCGCGGTGTGCCACTAGCCGGATGGCCTGCTCGCCGGCCCAGGTCACGGAAAGTTCATGTACCGGCTTTTCGCAGGCATAAAGTTCGCTGGCCAGCGACGCTACGCGACAGCTGGATTCAACACTCAATGGACAGCCGACATAGCCCAGGTCGAGCCTGACGCTGCTCTCATTGTCATCGTCGTCATCGATCTCGAGGTTCCAGCCGCCAAGGTCTTCCTCGTCTTCATCATCGTCGTTGTCGCCGTTTGTGCCGGCGATCAAGCCGTCTGGCACAGTTGATTCATTGATTACCGCCAGGTATTCGCCTTCACACAGATTGCCAAACTGATAATTCCCTGTGGCGTCTGTAGTTGCGTTTAGCGCGCCGCCGACGCCATCTTCCTCAAACAGCTGCAGCGATATGCCCGGCAGGCCCGGCTCACCGGCATCGGCTATGCCATCGCCATTGAGGTCATGCCAAAGGACGCCGGCGAGATTTGCAGCGCAGGCGACGTTCGGGGATCCGCTGCCGGAGATTTCTGCGTGTGCGCCAGCCGATAGCAGGAGCATTGATATGAGTGTAGAGAGAGTTGTAGTTTTCATTTTTTATTTCCCGATCCGGGGGTTTTGAAAGGTGCGATCTGGTATACGCCCACACCCATGCGCGCGACATCTTCAGTCGGGTCGCTTGTTTCTTTTTCTATCAGCCAGTTGTCGGCGCGTTCGAGAAACGCCTGGCCCTCTTCGTTGAGGAAGTCTGTAAAATCTTTGACGGCGCTGACCGGAACGAGCTGGTTGGTGGCAAAGCGTTCAAACCGGGCGCGCTGGTCTTCATCGCGATACAGGTTCCACGAGCCGGTTTCGGCAAGGTCGCGGACTGCCATGCATACGCGCTTCGTGGCGCCAGGGTCGCTTTGCTGCGGTGTGTAAGAGCGCACCAGCACCCGCAGCATTCCGTGCCGGGTGGTTGTCACGGCGCCGACGTTGCGCAGTTCCTTCAGCATCGCGGTAATTGGCACCACTTTGCCGCTGTATTTTTCGTACAGGTCTTTAAAGCTCGGCGAACCCTTTTCCAGTGGTAATTGCAGCGGTTGCCCGCTGGCGTCGAGGAAATCCGGGTCGGTATGCCATGCCATCAGAATCCGCGATGCCGGCCGCACCTGGTCGATCGGTTGCGTGTTGGCGTCTTCAGGGCCGCTTGCGAGCTGGTCCAGCTCCTGTTTTACCCGGGTACGGGAAAGCCCGGTGAGCAACGCAATGCGCGAGTTGTTTGTGCGTCGGCCGTCGAGGCCAAATTCGTTTGCTGCAACCTCCACATAAACCGATCGGCAGATCTCCGCAAACCGGCTGAACGGCAGGCCGGATCGAAGCAGGATTCCGACGATCGGTCGCACCAGCATGCGCGCCATTCGTTCGGCAAGACTGTCTTTGTTGCTGTCTGAGGTCATTCTTGCTTTCCGTTATTTGCAGTCTCCAGCACAAGACTGACCTGTTCCCCCGGGCCCATTTGGAATGCCTTGCTTCAATTGCGAGGTGGTTTTGCGGGCCCGCCGCCACGACGGCGGAAATATAAACTGAATTTTAACTCATCCTTGTCGATTATTCCCGCACAAGTGCCTGATTTGACTTATGGGCGGTTGTCATAAGTTGGTTCAACTACGGCCAGATTGTGAAGCGGTTTGCCTTAACACGTCAAAAGCGCCTAACATTGGCGATATATGAACAAATAATGTTCATCTTGAAATAACAAAATCCAACTACAACAAGAATCAATGGCTGGAGAACCAAAATGAAGAACCTCTCCCCTGGGCGGCGTATCGCGGCGTTGCTGTTTACCTTAATCATCGCCTTACCAGCCATGGCCGGGCCACGCACTGGTCCGTCGGGGCCGGGGGTCATCGAGCCGGTAATAGTCGGTCCCAGTCCGATCCAGCGTCCGTGGATGCCGGCGGGCGAAATCCCGATGATCGAGTCACGGCTTGGCTTCATGATCGAGTCACCGCTGTTGTTCTTTAACAATACCGGCGTACTCAATTATGACGCTGGCCCCGGGTTGATCGAAGTCAACGCAGTGCCGCTGGCAATACGTGTCAGCCTGCTCGATCCGCCTATCCTGGTTTTTCCCAGCGGCGGCAACCGATACCTGAGTATCGGTGCGGTACTCGACAGCGCCGGCAACCTGGTTGGTGGTGTGCCCGGGGATGACCTGGAGATAGTCGGTGAAGTGACTATTGATGGCACTACGTATAGCGGTGTGCTGTTAACAGGTGAAGTTACCGGGTATATGGGTGAGAACGGATCCGGTACGACGGATTTTCATTCTTTCCGCTTTACCACTACCGGCGGACTGCTGGCCGACTTTTATGGCTCTGACATCGGTATTGAGCTGACCAGCGAAATGTCGGATTACACGGGCAATTTCCTCGTTGATTTTTCCGGCGAAGCCAAGGGTAATGTCGGCGTTGTCGAATGCACCGGCACCATTGGCGATTTTGTCTGGCTGGACCTCAACGGCAACGGAATTCAGGACGACGGCGAGCCGGGCATCGAAGGTGTGGGCCTGACCCTGCGTGACAGCAGTGGCAATGCGCTGGCAATGACCATTACGAATTCTGACGGTATTTATCAGTTCAGCGGACTGTGCGCCGGTGATTACCTGGTGACCGTCGATATGCCGCCACCTGGCCTGGAAATTACTGATATCGGGGCGCCCGGCAGCAACGACGAAAACGACAGTAACGATCCGGCCGGAACGCCGGTAACGCTGCCGGATAACTCTTCCAACGATCACGATACCGATTTCGGTTATGTCGAGCCGCAGCCCGCGTCGCTCGGCGACTTTGTCTGGAATGACCTGAACATGAACGGCATCCAGGATGCTGGCGAGCCGGGTATACCGGACGTGCTGGTGCAGCTGAAAGACTGCAGTGGCAACGTGCTGCAGACCACAATGACCGACGCCAACGGTTTTTACGAGTTCACCGGGCTTGATGCCGGCTGTTATATCGTCGGATTCATCCTGCCGCCGGGCTTCGAGTTTTCGCCAGTCGATCAGGGTGGTGACGACACCGTCGATAGCGATGCCGACCCGACCAACGGCATGACCGGGCAGATTGATCTCGACCCGGGTGAAAACGACCCGACCAACGATGCCGGCATGTTCCGGCCGCCGATCGGTTCGCTGGGTGACTATGTCTGGAATGACCTCAACATGGATGGCATCCAGGACAGCACCGAGCCGCCGATCGAAGGCGTCATGGTTAACCTGTACGACTGTGCCGGAAACTTCCTTGGTACCACGACCACCAACAGCGTCGGCTTTTACGAATTCACGAATCTGGCCGAAGGCTGCTACCAGGTCGAGTTCATCCTGCCGCCGGGCTTCGTGTTCTCGCCGCAGGACCAGACCAGCGATGGTCTCGACAGCGACCCGGATACCACCACCGGTCTGACCGGGCCGATTGATCTTGGTCAGGGCGAAAACAATCCGGATATCGACGCCGGAATGTTCGTGCCGCCAAGCGCCCGACTCGGCGACCGTTTCTGGGAAGACCTTAACGGCAACGGCATCCAGGATCCGGGTGAGCCGGGTATACCCGGCGTGACGGTCAACCTGTATGACTGCGATAACAATATTCTTGACACAACGATTACCGGCGCCAATGGCGACTACCTGTTCAACGAACTGCCGGCCGGCTGCTACGTAGTCGAATTTGTGCCGCCGCCGGAATGCGTCCTTACCGGGCAGGATGTCGGCATGGACGACACCGCCGACAGCGATGCCGATACCGGCACCGGCCAGACTACGCAGATAGACCTGGCCGACATGGAAAGTGATCTCACCTGGGATGCCGGTTGTTATTACCCGGCAGGGCTCGGTGATTTTGTCTGGAACGATCTCAACCAGGACGGTATCCAGGATCCGCTGGAGCCTGGCATTGAAGGTCTGACCGTGGTGCTGCTCGATGGCGACATGATGCCCACCGGCATGACCACGACCACCGGCCCCAATGGCGAGTACCAGTTCACCGGCCTGCAGCCGGGCAGCTATTTCGTTCAGTTCACGGCGCCGGCCGGATTTGTATTCACCCTGCAGGACGTCAATGCGAACGCCAGCGACACAGTTGACAGCGACGCGAGTGGAACCGGCAAGAGCAACAAGATTGATCTGCAATCGGGTGAATTTGACCCGACCATCGATGCCGGTGTTTACGTGCCGAATGACCCGGCTATAAGCATCGAGAAGTCGACCAACGGTGCGGATGCCGACTTCCCGACCGGGCCGTTTATCCCGGATGGCGAACCGGTGTTGTGGGAATACGTTGTAACCAACACGGGTAACGTCACGCTTACGGGAATTGCCGTCACCGATGACCAGGGCGTGATCGTGAACTGCCCGCAGACCATGCTGGACCCCGGCGAGTCGATGACCTGTACCGGTAATGGCGACGCAACTGTTGATCAGTACGAAAACCTCGGCGCCACTTGCGGCACAGATTCTGCCGGCACCGAAGTGTGCGATGACGACCCAAGCCATTACTTTGGCGCCAACCCGTCTATCGACATCGAAAAAGCCACCAATGGCGAAGATGCTGACGACCCGACCGGTCCGTTCATAACACCGGGTGAAAGTGTCACCTGGACTTACGTCGTGCAGAACACCGGTAATGTCACGTTGAGCAACGTGGTGGTGACAGACGATCAGAACGTCACTATTACCTGCCCGCTGAATGAACTGACACCAGGTCAGATCATGGAGTGCACCGCCGCCGGCGTTGCAGTGGCTGGCCAATACGAAAATCTGGGTAGCGTAGTTGGTACCCCGACCGACAACGACGGCGACCCGATTACGGGCGAGCCGGATGTTACGGATGAGGATCCGAGCCATTACTTTGGTGCGTTGCCGGGTATCGACATCGAGAAATCAACCAACGGTTTCGATGCCGACAACCCGACAGGTCCGTTCATTCCCACCGGCGATGCCGTGCTGTGGGAGTACGAAGTGACCAACACAGGCAACGTGACGCTGAGTAACATCACCGTCACGGACAACCAGGGTGTAATGGTCTCCTGCCCGGGCGATACGCTCGAGCCGGGCGAGTCATTTATCTGTACAGCCAATGGCACGGCGCTTGCCGGCCAGTACGAAAACCTCGGTACGGTGATTGGCGACCCGCCGCAGGGCATGCCTGTCGATGACGAAGACCCGTCACACTATTTCGGTGCCAACCCGGCCATCGACATCGAGAAGTTCACCAATGGCGTGCAGGCTGACGATCCGACCGGACCGTTCATTCCTGTCGACGGTGCCGTGCAGTGGACCTACGAGGTGACTAACACCGGTAACGTCGACCTGAGTAACGTGATGGTGACCGACAGTGAGGGAGTCCTCGTTTCCTGTCCGGCCGACACGCTGGCCGCGGGAGCTTCATTTACCTGTACCGCCAGCGGCACGGCCGTCATCGGCCAGTACAACAACGTTGGCGACGTGATTGGTACTCCGCCCGCCGGCGCCGGCGATCCGGTTACCGACAATGATCCAAGTCATTATTTCGGCGCCGATCCGTCGATCGACATTGAGAAGGCCACCAATGGTGCCGACGCCGACAACCCGACCGGTCCGCTGGTTGAGCCCGGCTCGGTTATCAGCTGGACTTACGACGTGACAAACGACGGCAACGTCACGCTGAGCAATATCGTGGTAATCGATGACCAGGGAGTGACGGTGGACTGCCCGCGCAGCGAACTGGATCCGGGTGAGTCGATGACCTGTACCGCCAGCGGCATTGCCGTTGCCGGCCAGTACACGAACCTCGGTACAGTCGTAGGCACGCCGCCCGAAGGATTGCCGCCGGTCGACGATGAAGACCCGTCGAACTACTTTGGTGCGGCACCGGCCATCGACATCGAAAAACTCACCAATGGTGACCAGGCGGATGACCCGACCGGGCCATTCATCACCATCGGTGAAGATGTCAACTGGACCTACATTGTTACCAACACTGGCAACATCGACCTGTTCAACATCGTGGTCAGCGACGACCAGGGTGTGACCGTCAGCTGTCCCGCAGCCACGCTGGCGCCGGGAGCTTCGTTCACCTGCAGCGCGATGGGCATCGCCGAAGAAGGCCAGTACATGAATACTGGCAGTGTCATCGGCGAAGCCGACTTCGGCGGCCCGGTCGATGACAGCGACCCGAGCCATTACTTTGGCGCGCGTCCGGCGATCGACATCGAAAAAGCCACCAACAATGAAGATGCCGACCTTCCGACCGGTCCGATCGTTATGCCTGGTTCCACGGTCAACTGGACTTACGTGGTAACAAATACGGGTAACGTCAACCTGATCAACATCATGGTGACTGACAACCAGGGCGTGACAGTGTCCTGTCCGGAAACCGAACTGGCACCGGGTGATTCGATCACCTGTACCGCCAGCGGTATCGCCATCGAAGGCCAGTACGACAACGTCGGTACCGTAGTTGGTACGCCGCCGGTCGGTCCTCCGGTCAATGATTCCGATCCAAGCCATTACTTTGGTGCGGTTCCGGTAATCGATCTCGAGAAGCTGACGAATGGTGAGAATGCCGACGACCCGACTGGCCCGGTAGTGGCAGTTGGTTCGACGGTGACCTGGACTTACATCATTACCAACATGGGTAACGTTGCGCTGGACAATATCGTGTTGACTGACAGCGTGCTGGGCCTGATCAGCTGTAACGAAGGCCCGATCCCGTCACTGCCGTCCAATGGCGGCAGCTTTATCTGCACCGTGATGGGTACCGCGACTGCGGGTCAGTACGTAAACCTCGGCAACGTCTGTGGTGATGATCCGATGGGCGTGGAAGTCTGTGATGACGACCCGAGTCACTATCTCGGCGCCATGCCGGCGATCGACATTGAGAAAGCCACTAACGGTGAAGATGCCGACGACCCGACCGGGCCGTTTATCGAAGCCGGCGGTCTCGTGACCTGGACTTACCGCGTCGAGAACACAGGCAACGTCCCGCTGACCGACGTCATGGTCAATGACGATGTAATTGGCGCCATCAGCTGTCCGCAGAGCACGCTGGCAGTGGGCGAAGTCATTACCTGCACCGCGACGGGCACGGCAGCGCCGGGTCAGTACGAGAATATGGGTGATGTAGTGGGCACACCGCCGCCAGGCGCCGGTGGCCCGGTTACCGATGAAGACCCGAGTCATTACTTTGGTGTGACGCCGGCAATCGATATCGAGAAGCTGACCAATGGTGTTAACGCCGATGACCCGAATGCTGGTGATGCACCGCAGATCCTTCCGGGCGATCCGGTTACCTGGACTTATATCGTGACCAACACCGGCAACGTTACGCTTACCGGCATAACGGTCACTGACGACCGCGGTGTGGCCGTTGTTTGTCCCGCCGATACGCTGGCACCGGGAGACTCCTTCGAGTGCAGCGCGATGGGCACCGCTGAAGAGCTGGGCTTTGCTGGCGAAGTGGTACCGGGCATGTGCGGCACGCGGCCGAATCAGCCGTTGTACGAAAACACTGGTACCGCCAGCGGTATGTCACCGCTGGGCGCATTCGTGCAGGACAACGACGTCAGTCACTACTGCAACCCTGAAGTTTGCGCGCTTGAGGTCAGCAAGACCTGTCTGATCCCGATGCCGCCGGCTTCGAACTTTGCCTGTGACAAGCCAATTGACAGCCTGACCATGATCTACAACATGGGGCAGCCGATTCGCGTCAAGGCCTGGAAGGGCCCGGTGGGTAGCGAACTGCTGGCAGACATCGACGATATCCAGCCCGGTGAAGAAATCACCGTGATGGGTTATGCCGGTTCACCCAACGACGTGTTCTGGGAGGTCTTTGCGGCCGGTACCAGCACCAAGCTGGGTGAGTCCAAGTTCCACCTGTCCTGCTCCGACGGCAACATGAACGGACCGGAAGACTGTGGCCTGTCGCAGGGCGACGGCAAGGACGACGACTCGAGCTTGCTCAATATCTGGCTGCTTGAAGGCATGGTTGATGCCAGCGGTACGCTGGACTGCACACCGCCTGCCACCACAGGTGTCAGCGAGTGTGAATTCCAGTCCTTCCCGGCCAGCTGCGAAACCGGCGATGCCGACTTCCTGACCTTCCAGTACACCGGCGGCGGGTGCGCGGCCAGTGACAACAGTCAGGGTGACCACGAGTGCTCCGGTTCGACAGACGGTGGCTCCGCAGCAACCTTCACTGATGACGACGGCAACAGCGTGACGCTGCAGCCGGGCGACACGGTGACTATTGCGAGGAACCAGGCCAAGGACATGACGCTGACCAATGCCGGTGGTACCGAGACCAACCTGCTGCACACATCGTGCTCGCAGCCGATCGCCGCGGGCGATGTTTACGGCAGCCTCACTCTGGTGCAGATCGATGGCATGGGCGTTGGCACTGATGTCGTGTATAGCTACGAGATCACCAACGCCAGCGACGTCGATATCGTCAGCCTGGCCGCTATCGACAACATCCTCGGTCCGATCCCGGGTGCGCCGGCCAGCCTGGCTGCCGGTGCGAGCGTCACGCTCACTGATTCGGCGTTCATCATCGATACGGTTACCAATACCGCCATCGTCGATGGCAGCACCGCCGACGGACAGATGTGTAACGGCACCGATACGGCTACCGTGACAATTCTGCCGCCGCCGCCGTGCGATGTGGACGGAGAGGGCGTGCTGGATCTTTCCAGCGACAAGGCCAAGTGGGAACTGACCAACAACGGTGCCTTCACGGCGAGTATCGAAAGCGTCGACATCACGTGGCCGGCTGCCAACGGCGACCTGATTGAGGTCAAGCTGGGTGGCGACAAGATCTACGACATCGATCTGCCGCCGAACTCGGCATCGCTGGGTCCGAACGACTGGATCGACGATCTGGACAAGCGCCAGATCGCGCCAGGCGACACGCAAACGCTTGAGATCAAGTTCGACAACAACGTGATTGGGCCGCAGACCGACTACCAGATCACGGTAACGTTCGAGGAAGGCTGCTCGGTGACCTTCGAGAACACCGGGCTGCCGTTCGAGTGCAACACGGACATTACCGAACTGAGCATGATCTGGGATGGCACTGCCGACCCGATCCAGGTGAAGGCCTGGAAGGGCGACGTGGGGTCCGAGCTGCTGCTCGACCAGAGCGGGATCACCGTCGGACAGGAAGTCACGGTCTCCGGTTACGGCGACCAGCCCAACGACGTGGTGTGGGAGATTTTCTCCGGTGCCACCAAGCTGGGCGAGTCGAAGTTCCACATGTCATGTTCGGACAATGAAATGAACGGCGCCGAAGACTGTGGCAACCGCCAGGGGAACGGCAAGGGTAACGACAGCGATCTGATCAACGATTGGTTGCTGGAAGGAATGGTAGATGCAGACGGCCCGTTTGATTGCTCAAACCTGCCGTAGATGGACAACGGGTGCCGGCGTGCCGGCACCCGTCATTTTTCTAAGAAACTATAAGAGGACAAATAAAATGTTTATCAAGCAACGATTGGCCCTGACAGGATTGCTGGCCGCGTTCGCGCTGGCTGCATTGCCCGCCTCGGCGACGCCGCTGAACCTGGATATGGTGGACGCACCGGATATCGCTTCATTCGGTATTGGTTTTTCCTACGATGCGGCCTCAGATATCTTCTCTGCTACCGGCACAGCGTTGACGGTCGAGAATCCGCTGGGTATCAGTACAGATATTCTTGGCGTTTTTAGTCTTGACGCAGAAATCGATGACACCGGCGCGTTGATTGGCGGCAGCTTCTCGATTATGGACCTGCTTACCCTCGACACGCTCATTGAGGGAGCACTGGTCGACTTCGGGTTTGCCGGCAGCACGTTTGAGTTCCTGTTTGCAGTCGGTGGCGGAACGCTGGCAGCCGATTTCGGCGATTTCGGCGGCATCCTGATGACCGACCTGAGCTTCGGGCTGGCAGACTTCTCAGCCAACTTTGCCAACGGCAATAACGCTGTCGCGGACACCGCGGCCTTGCGTGCGTCGGAGCCGGGCATCCTGTTGCTCCAGGCACTCGGGCTGACAATGTTGCTGCTGGCACGCCGGCGCCGTGCCTGAACAGATCTTACCGAAGACCTCGCGACAATAAGCCAAGGCGAATTGTCGTTTGTGGGGCCGCTTTGCGGCCCCTTTTTTTTGCCGAGGATTGAGTCCGCCGCGACTACCCGCAACCATGCTCCGTGGGAGCGACTTCAGCCGCGACTGCCCGCGATCAGTTCCCCGTGGGAGCGACTTCAGTCGCGACTGCCCGCGATCAGTTCCCCGTGGGAGCGACTTCAGTCGCGACTGCCCGCGATCAGTTCCCGTGGGAGCGACTTCAGCCGCGACTACCCGCGATCAGTTCCCCGTGGGAGCGACTTCAGTCGCGACTGCCCGCGATCAGTTCCCCGTGGGAGCGACTTCAGTCGCGACTGCCCGCGATCAGTTCCCCGTGGGAGCGACTTCAGTCGCGACTGCCCGCGATCAGTTCCCCGTGGGAGCGACTTCAGT